>JABGPX010000452.1 GCA_018644745.1 Spirochaetales bacterium | reverse complement strand
AGGAAGTTTATACTAGAACCGGAAAACCGCTATACATAACCCTAGATACGGGCCATCAAACGGGTCAAAGAAAGTTTCTCCGTCCAAGCGAAAGTCAGATCCTCTCGATAATTAAGGATCATACGCAATTCGGAGGTTTTCGCGATAACAGAACGGTTTGGCTCGGACCCAACAGTTGCTATGAGCTTGTTGAAGAATGCACTCGGGATTTATCCGCCGTTGAAAAGTATATCGAAAAAATTATGCGTGAAATGGACGCTCATCCCCATCTCTTCGCGGAGGAGCAAGACGGAGCTCCCTATAGATGGATAGAAAAGCTCGGATGCTATTCACCTATAATACATCTACAGCAGACCGAGGAAAGCTCATCATCCCACAATCCATTTACTCCGATGCACAATTCGACAGGAATTATTTCAGGAGAAAAGGTTCTTGAATCACTGGCTGTTTCTTATCACAATCAATGCGACTCAGAGATGCCTCCGCGGTGCGCGGATATTTATCTTACTTTAGAAATTTTCTTCGGCACCTCGTCCTTCAATCGGGACATCATTCGCGATCTGGAATGCTCTGTAGAATACTGGCGGAAATTCATCCCCAAAGATGGACTGCCTCTAAACGAGCTTGTCGCAGACGGGCAATTGAGTGCTGCGCAAGGCCAGCGCTAATACCTATTTAGAAATTAAGGAGTTAGAAAATGAACGACCGAGAACGTTTTCTCGCCTGCCTTTCGAGAGAGCCTGTGGATAGACCGCCTTATTGGCTATTTTGGGGTGCGTGGGATACAACGTACGATCGCTGGAAAAAGGAAGGCCTACCCGAAAATCTCGAACGGCGGGAGTATTATCCGTGGATACAATCAGTGCAGGAAAATCGGATCACCGAGGTAAATGACTATCGCAAGCTTTTCGAACCCGACTCCCCTCCCCTAGTTGTTCCCGTCAATTGCGGTCCGTGTCCGGTTTTTGACCAAGGCATAATAGAGGAATCAGACGAATATGTTGTCTATATTGATAGTTGGGGAATAAAGCGGCGTGATATAAAAAAAAACATGTCGATGTCTGAATTCCTCCAGCATCCGGTAACGGACCGAAAAAGCTGGGAGAAATTTAAAGTAGAAAGATTAGATCCCGACAATCCGGATCGTCTCGCCGGCGACTGGAGGGAGCGGTGCGCATCCTGGATGGCCAAAGGATATCCGATTCAGCTTGGATATTGCCCGGATGTTACTTTATTCGGCGGAATACGCTGGCTGTTTGGCGTTGAGGAGTGCCTTATCGCATTCTATACAATGCCCGATCTGTTACATGAGATAATGGATCATCTCACATCACTTTACTTAACCATTTTCGAGCGCGTGGTGGAACATGTGAGGGTCGACGTAATTCACATATGGGAAGACCTCTGTGGACGGCAGGGATCTCTTATTTCTCCGGAGCACTGGGATGAGTTTTTAGCTCCAAATTATCTTCGGATTAAGAAGTTCGCCGATGAGCACAATATCCCTTTTATGTCGGTAGACACAGACGGCAATCCGGAGACGATTATTCCTTCAATGATGAGGGCAGGAGTCAACTATCTGTGGCCCATGGAAGTTACCGCGGGCTGTGATATTAGTGCGCTACAGAGAAAATACGCCGGATTAGGTATGATGGGAGGAATAGACAAACGTGCATTGGC
This sequence comes from Spirochaetales bacterium, assembly GCA_018644745.1. The sequence continues at coordinate 7,828 of JABGPX010000452.1, read as the reverse complement.
ATCAGGCCCTAGAGAAATAGATGATGAACTGGAGCGCATCCGCGCGGCGATAAGTCGAGGAGGATATGTCCCGGCCCTCGATCATGGCGTCCCGGACGACGTCTCCTGGAATAACTATAAATACTTCGCCGAAGGCCTAAAATCCATAGTCGGCAAGCGTTAATCTGAGTGGAGAGTAAAAATGGCTTACCGTAATGTCCTTGCGATCGATCTCGGCGCAAGCAGCGGACGCGGTTTCCTCGGGAGATTCGACGGCCGACAGGTAGCGCTCGAGCAGATTAACCGTTTTGAGAATTTCCCCGTAGCTGTCGGCGAGCACCTGAAATGGCCGATTTATTACCTTGCTCAAAGTGTTATCACAACTCTTTCAAAGGCGGTAATTGACGGCGATGGGGAGATAGCTTCAATCGGCATCGATACATGGGGAGTTGATTTTGGTCTTGTTGGAGTGGATGAAGACCTGTGCTTGACTCCTCATCACTATCGCGACCGACGTACGGAAAAGATGCTTTCTGTTCTAGATTCGGTGTATGGAAGTAAAAGGTTGTTTGAGCGAACAGGTATATCGTATCAGCCTTTCAACACATCACTCCAACTGCTTTCTCTATCCCAAAACCGCCCTCAATTATTCGACCGGGCCGACACCTTTCTTATGATCCCCGACATTCTTACTTTTCTTCTCACTGGTGAACGAAGCGTTGAATTTACCAATGCCAGCACGACTCAACTTGCTTCGGCGGACACAAAGAACTGGGCGGTAGATATTCTGGACGCATTGGAGGTGCCGGTCTCGATTATGCCTTCGATACATCATCCGGGAGATCAAACAGGCACGATCCTCACGGCAGTTAATGAAGCCACTGATCTTCAAGGAATTCCGACAATTGCGGTTGCAAGCCACGACACCGCGTCGGCCGTGGCCACCCAGATTCTTCCCGACGAATCAACAATTTTTATTTCTAGCGGTACATGGTCTCTGGTCGGAGCGATAACGGATACACCGATAACGGGCGACGAGGCAAGCAAGGATCGATTCAACAATGAATGGACCCACAACGGGAAATTCATGTTCCTAAAAAATATTATGGGACTATGGCTTCTACAGGAGTGCAGAAAAGAGTGGAACCTTCAAGGCGCCAATCTCTCATACCAGGACATCTCAACCCTGGCATCTAATTCCTCACCTTTTCGCAGTCTCATCAATCCGGATGACGTGCGTTTTTATGCACCTCGGTCGATGATCGACGCAATACAAAATTTCTGTAAAGAATCTCGCCAGCCGATTCCAGAATCTCCAGAGCAAATCGCCCGGGCAATCTATGAAAGCCTTGCGCTAGATTATCGCGCCACAGTAACGGCAATAGGAGGGTATACAAATCGATTATTCACAGATATATATGTCGTGGGAGGAGGGGCTCAGGACGCGCTGTTAAACACTTTTACTGCATCTGCCACCGACCGCCCCGTTGTAGCCGGTTCATCCGAAGCAAGTGCTTTGGGTAATGCTCTCGTTCAATTATACGGAATCGGTGAGATTGGCAGTTTTGACGATTTTGAATCCGTTGTGCGGGAATCGACCGATCTTCGCACTTTTGAACCGATCGAACATGAGTCTTGGGAAATACCATTCCAGCGATTTTTAGATTTAAGAAATAACCCTGAAATGGAGGTTCAATAAACACGTTCGTAGTAAGTCGGGAGGGACACAAACCAGCATTGGGCGCCAGTGAGGGTCGAAAAAGCGCATCTGCACTCTTGATTCACAAATCAGTGGTCTTTTGCATCATTTACTCCCAACGAAATCACAGACTATTTGTTATTGTAAATGAATCAATCCGATCTTTTCCATCGAAAAAATCCTGCCGGACAAGAAAAGCATCCATTTCACGCAAAGTCTCGGTGAACATCGGATTACCCCCGTCAAAATAGTTAAAGAATCCATGTCCCTGATTCTCATACAGTCGCACGTCGCAATGATTGCCGGCTGCGACCATTGCTTCTCCAAAGCGAATTGTTTCATCCACATCAACCAACTCGTCAGCTCGACCATGCATTACCAGGGAGGGAGGGGCTCCCGGGCGTACATTGTGCAGCGGCGAGAGTGATCGGGCCGTCTCGAGCCCGCCAAAACGTTTTATCCGCCGGTCCAGGCTGATTGTGTCCAAAGTCGGATTGAACAGAACCATGGCGTCGGGCTTAGAGGAAATCGACGAGCTTGCGTCCGCGGGATCATCGAAACCATCCACCACTCCGCAGCAAGCGGCAACATGCCCGGCAGCGGATCCGCCAGACACCGTGACTCGGTCCGGGGTTATCCCGAGAGACGCCGCATTTGCGCGCACCCACCGGACCGCCGACTTCGCGTCCATAACACACTCGATTGCCGTCGTGCCGTGGATCGGCTCAACTCGAACCTCGGCGTTAAAGCACACCATACCGCGCGATGCCAGATAGGTGCTTTGCGGGAAAAACTTCGTGGCGTCAAAAGCAGTCCAAGCACCGCAGAAGAAAAATATTACTGCCGGCCGCGGCGTATCGAAAGATTGAACCGGTCGGATTACATGCATGCGGAGAATAAAATCACCAATATTCTTGTAAGATACGAGTACCACGTCTATCATGCCGCGGTTCAGCGCGGCCACCGGGCCTCGAGCGGAAGGAGCTTTGGAAACGGCGTGTGAGGTTCGCTCTGATACCAGTATGCCACTGATGCAATGTCATCGGCGAGGGGCTGGTATTTACGATTAGGCCACCATCCAAGAGCTTGAATAGTCACCTGGAGATCGTTCTCAAAATAAATCGGATCCATGATGTGCCACCGATACAGACTCCACTTCGGAGGTCCGTCCTCACCTGAGTGTTTCAGTACCGTGCCGACATAGGGTGTACTGTAAACCTCAGGAAATCCATAACTCCCGCAGAAATAATCTTCCGTCCCGGTACCGCATATTGTAGGAAACTCGGCGTCGCCGTCGATGAAGAACTTGATTTCTCCCTCGCCAAACCACCCGTCGGACAGCTGTGTCCAGGCCAGAAAGGTGCCGGCATATTTCCCGGAACCCTTGATATTATCGAGAATGACATAGTCAGGATTGTCTCGTTCGGTTACCCCGCGTCTCCACTGGGCGTGAAAATACCCAGCGTTCTTAGGCACCTGTGTTTCCGCGTAAGTAATCTGATAGGTCAGCAGATTGAGCTCACTCTCATCTTCATTTGAGAAAGTAATTTTCGCATGTTCTCGAAACGGCATCGGCCAGTAGCAGTTGAATGCAGACTTCGGATTTACCACCACCGCAAGCGAGTTGACAGGCGCAAACTTATTGTGTCCCACGGCAAAGAAATCGGACACCGGACACTCAATAGAAGGCGTATCCTCGCCGTCCCAATAAAAACGAATTATGTGAGATCGCCCTTTCTCCGGATCGGCAACAAGCCAAATATGCTGAATTACTCCCGGTCCATCTACATCCATGATAGTGAGTGTTTCGCCCGCTTTTACCTTGTAGAATGGGCTGACCTTCCATTTCTGCCCCAGATCGCTGGCTGCGTAACTGAACGGTAGTTTTTCCAGATCCAGCACCGCCATTCCGCCCTTTCCTTTTTCGCCGGTGGGGTTTTCCGGACACACCGACCGTGTCCGCGCTCCGCCGATTAAAGGCAGACCGCCGAGCCCCATTCCAAGTCTTTCAAAATCGTTCATATTCATCTCCCTAATTCATAACCAGGTTATTGTTTGCCGAATTCTCGACCGTATTGAAAATAGGCGTCGATATTCTCCCGCGGTGTGCCGCTCCGCATACTATCGCTGGTACCGAGAATAAATCCTTTGCCGCCGGTCTCGCATGCGAACCGGACTGACTCCTGCACGTCATCCACTGTTCCTTTCTGCAGAACATAAATCAAATCAACAAAGCCTTTGAAGGTTATATCCTTTCCGTACATCCGCTTGGCCTCAATAAGGTCGAAATCCCCTACGGGAGGAGGCGTGCAGGTCTCCACAACGTCAACCTGCGCGTCAGTCAGAAAGGGAAGGATTCCCATATGCCTGCCGTCGTCGTAGTAGAACATCAACCCATCATACTCGTGAATGAGATCCGCCTGCTCTTTAATAAGCGGAAGGAACCACTTGGCGAATATAGCAGGAGACCATCCCGCGGACAGTGAGTGATAGTAATATGGGCAGAAAAAATAGCGGACACCTGCTTCAAGCAGCGCTTTGGTCTGGGTTATGAGCTGCCGCTGGAAAAGGTCGATCAACTCTGCAGCGAAGGAAGGGTCAGTCAGAACGGCAACCATAATATCTTCCATCGCCATGACGCTGCCTGCCTGGTGATCAAGAGCTCCGTATACCGTAGCAAGACACAATCCTTCGTCGCCGACGACCGCCGCGGTATTTTGATACTGCTCTGCCAGCCCATGATCGGTAGGCGGGAGAAGATATCGAAGGCGTTTTAAATCCGCCGATTCCTTCACAAGGTACTCGGTGTGGCTCGGATTCGGGCTCTCGCCATACTCCGCTGAGCCGGGTTTCGGAACAATAAAAACCTCAGAGAGCTTGCCGTCCGGAGTCGAGAAAACCCGTCGTACTTCCTTGGTTCTTCCAAGATCGGTGATAGATGTCTCAATCCCGACTCTGTCATTCTCCTGGAAGGCTGAATATGGGCTGAAAAATGGATAATTGTTGCCTGACAGTATAAATTGCGGATCGAAGTCGTACACCGATTTCAATCTCAAGTGAGCGATAATATCATTTTGCCCGAAGTGAATTGTTGAAGCAAAACCAAGCCGCGGGGCGATTGGAATGGTGTCGACCTCTTCCCGCCTCGCGGCTGCCAGCAGGCGCTGCTTCGATGTCATGCTATTCCTCTTATTATTGCAGCTTTGTGTAACGAAAATCATCTGGTATTTTCAATCTGCGATAGGCATCACTAAGCCGCTGCTGCACCGAGCTCTGGAGTTCCTTATATAGTCTGCCGCCGTGGGTATCGATATCCACTACAAAAGGCCCCAATTCATTCACGGAAAGCTGCCAGGGCGCTTCGATCGATCCCATCTCATCAAAGAGAAAAACACTCTCAACTTTTATGCTCTTCACCCACAGGTTCGGGCTGACGGACCTTGGTGACAGATGCACGCATCCGAGCTCCGCCATTGTCTTTGCGGTCTGATCACCCATAGTCGTTTTCCCGACAATCACTTTCAAACCCCAATCTCTTATGCTGCGGGAACCCCACTTTTCAAATCGGACACTGGAAGTAGGCATAAAAGAGACAAGGCGGTAGTTTTCCTCTTTCCGCAGCACAATCGGTCCGACATGGATAAGAATATCATTATCCAGAAGCTCCCGAGGAAGGGGCACATCCTCATCGAATACCGCGCGCTGCAATTTCGATCGGCAGGTAAATGCCTTGCCGGTAAGGCATACAATATCGCCTATCTTCAATTCCCGGATTTCTTCAGTCGTCAGCGGTGATTTCAAATGATATTCGTTCATGCCTACCGCCCGTCAAACCAATCAGGATCTTCCTGATACATCATACTGCCGTCATTCGAGACATGATAGGTCCCCCGTCGGGCCACAAAGCAGTTGCAGCTAATAGCCACGGCTATTCCCGCGATATGAGTATATGCGTATTCAACATGAACGCTCAGAACCGATGTATCTCCTCCCGCACCCATCGCCCCTATGCCAAGAGTATTAATGGATTCATGCAATTCATCTTCAAGCTCATGGAACTCAGTCTCTGGGTGACTGGTCTTCACTCTACGCAGACACGCAGCCTCCTTCGCCAGATTCGCCGCCATATTTGCTGTTCCGCCGATACCCACGCCGAGAATGGCAGGCGGACAAATCGCTCCTGCGTTTGCTGCCGCGGCATACGCGTCGATCACAAACTTCTTTATCCCGGCGATGCCGTCGGCGAAAGCGATCATACGCGATTGAGTTCCACCGAAGACTTCGGATCCTCCGCCCTTGGCGACGAAAGTGACCTGGACCGATGTGCCGGGTACAAATTTATAGGTAAACCAGGGGATGTTTGTGCCGATGTTGTTCCCCGGATCATAACCTGTGAGCGGATGCTTCATGGTTCGACGCAAATAGCCTTCTTCAGTCGCTGTAGTTACAGCCTGACGCGCGGATTCCTCGAGTCCGAGAATTCCTCCCTCGATTTTCGCCTCATTTCCGATCTTAAAAAAGAATAGCGGCCATCCAGTATCTGGGCACGCCGGTAGTTTGTCTTGCCGGGAAATATCCAGACTTTGTATTGTACTTTCAAGCCCCAATCTGGTGGAATGATTTGTTTCTGTCACAGACGCATCGTTTAACGCGTCGTAGACATCGTTACTGATGTAAGTCGATCCCTTGACGATCGCTTTATAGATCGCGTCATGCAATATCGCTTGCTTCAACATTATCGCTCCTCAAGGTACCAATATATTCGCCAGCTTCATATGCTGCTGACAGCCGTAAATATCATCATCATGCAAATCACCGCTAGTATGTTTCCTGGGTATGGTGATTTTGAATGAGTTGACCACCTGATAAGGAATTATGAGAACATCCTCGATACCCACTTGGTACAGATCCGCGATAACCGCCTGGCTTACAGCACCTGATCCGAGAATCGCATCCAAATCCTCCGGCGAATCGAACATTACATCGAAGGTAACATATAAGGGGCCGGCATTCTTTGATCGGAGGATCCGTGCGGCATCAATGAGTTTTCTTGCCATTCTTATATCCTTCATACACTAACTGGGCACACTCCAGCGGGTCATCAACTTCGCACAAATGGTACAAGCTAAAGGCGTAAACCGCGTCCATCTTGATATCAGATGGTGAAAAGGGAAAGGCCAGATTCCCGGCGGTAGATTTTCGTCCGGCGTAATCATAATGGAGCATCTTTGATCTGGAAACCGCACATACGGCGGAGGAAATTTCCTCGGTTTTTCCAACCACATCGAGTATAATGCCTACATTCCCCTCACATCCATTCTCGATATCCCCATTGGTAACCCCGTATCTTCGCAGCTGAATCGTGTAATCATCGGTCGCTATCTCACTGAGATTCGCTGCCGCAAACTCTTTTACGCCTGCGAGTATTTCATCCAGATGACGGATTGTGTCTCTATCGTTAATACCAGCAAAACTGATGGTCCTGTATCCCTCAAGGCGAGTTCCCTCCAGCTTCAGAGTTTTCTGCGCGGCAGGATGAAGCTTACTGCCCGAAACACGCACCCGAGACTTATCAATCTGTTTAAAGCTACTGCTTCGGAGATCAATTACACCATCCGGCTCATATATATAATATGGATTCCCCTGCTCATACATTGAATGAGCGGCAACCCGCGATACGGTGCAGCGCCGAATTGGGTTCATCGGCGTGAGGGTAAAACCGGTCTCATCAATTTCACCCATTAGCACGTCGGAGGCACTCAACGGCTCGCAGCACATGCTGCCGCATTCCATTATTTTCGCCATGTGAAACGCAAGCCCCGGATCGTACCCGGCTCTTATCGCCGGAGCTGCATAGATCGCCGTGTCACACAATCTTCCGCAAATAATTATGTCGGCTCCTTCGTCGAGCGCCGCGATTACCGGCTCGATGGAAAGCTGAGCCACGATGTTGTTGCTTTCCCGGATTGTTTGTTCGGTCGCCTCTAACTTGCCCATCGGTTTGAGTTTGCCCGAGTCCATTTTACCGATTACGAAATCTCGAGAAACATCCGAGTAAACGGTGGCGGTTCGGCAGGTCAGGCTTTCTAAAGCTGCAATCTCATCGATTATCTCCCGCAGCCAATTCACATGATCCCGCGCACCGGCGCC
>JABGPX010000326.1 GCA_018644745.1 Spirochaetales bacterium | reverse complement strand
AAAATTATTTCCTCGATAAACTTGAACTGGCCAAATCTTATTTTCAGAGAATTTGGAATATGCGCAGCCGCATTACAATGTCCGGTCTTGTGCCTGTCTACCTGGCAGAAATAGAAACCCGGGATGGGGATATCGATGCGGCGCTTTCATACCTGAATACGTTTCTGGATTCTTCGAACGATCAGCGCGAGCTGATCCTCTATAGAATCGCCGCTTTGCATCTTTCGGCCGGCCGTTTTTCGGAAGCTGCAGCCAGCTTTGGAGTATTTCTCGATGAATTTTCATCGTCACTCTATTATGCCGAAGCGGTCTATCAAAACGCTTTTTCTTTTTACAAGACCGGAGAATTTGACGACGCCCTGGACCTCGTAAACCGAGTGCTAAATTCCGCGCGGGGAGGCGGACTCACAAGCGGATTTTTGCTGCTGAAATCGGTGATACATAAGGAGAAGGGAGATATACCCGCCGCCATTTCCAGTCTTGAAGAGTACCTGCCTCTCAGGCCGGATGATTCTCGTGCGAGAATGGATCTTATCAAGCACTATTTCCGGCTGAACAATTTTCCCCGGGTAATTTTCGAAATCGAGAAAGTACTCCAGGAAGCACCGTTTTCGAACCCGGCTTCTGCGTATTTTCTTCTTGTGAGGTATATGTACGGCTTGTCATTCATTTCCGATCAACAATACGACCGGTCAACTGAGATTCTATCAGAACTTAGCCTAAGCCTCGTCCAGGACGCGGATTTACTTGTGATTTATCCCTATATCCTGTACTACCGGGGCTGGTCAAACTACCGCATGGGTAATTATCCCGAAGCTCAGGAAGATTTCGCGGCCCTTTTGGATGGCGTTCCCGATCATGAGCTTCAGCAGCGAGCCGCGTATCTCGCCGGATGGTGTGCATATGTGCAGGGAAGATTCTCGCAAGCCGCGACCTATCTGCTGAAAATGGGCGCTGATGGCGATGAAGTTCTCAGAATAAAAAAGGATTTCATGTATGCGAAAACTCTTCTACAGCAGAAAAAAACTGAAGAGGCGGCAATTTTATTTGAGAGGATCTATCTGACCTGGTCGGATTCTGAACTAGCCGACGACGCATTGTATGAATATGCCGGCGTATTGAGCGTACTTGATAATCTCGAAGAAAGCGTACTTAGCTACCAAAAAGTCGCCGACGAGTATCCATCAAGCCTGCTTGCTGAAGACAGCATGTACCGGCGCGGTGAGCTTCTCTATGCCGCGGGCGAGTATGAAAAAGCCCGCGATGCATTTTACCAATATAGGCTCAGATTCCCAGCCGCCGGCTTATACGACGCAGCTCTTTATTGGGGAGGGTTGGCATCAGCTGAAATTGGGGAGGCTTTTGGCGCTGTATTGCTCTGGGAGAAGCTGATCGAAAAATTCGCGGGAAGCGCCTTTCGGGCGGATTCTCTACTGCGTACCGCTGAGGTATATGAAGAAAGCGGCGATTTCAGAAAAGCCTTAAATTACTATGGTGAACTCCTAAAAATATACCCGGACGAAGCGAAGGCAGTTTCAGCCGGCCTCCGTTCCGAGAAGCTGCGGTTTCTCATTCTTGGGCAGGGCGAAGAAGAAGCTGAGTTTTCCGCACTCATTGAGCAGGAAGGCGCTGATACAAAAACTGGAAGGCTGGCTATATATGAGCTTGCAAGAATCTACATATATAAAAGTGGATCCAAGCAGAACCTAGCTCCCGACCTGCTCGACCAACTCATTGCCCGAGTGGAAGATGATCCGGAGTTCGCTGCCAGAGCGTATTATTTGTACGGTGAATATTTTTACAGGAAAAATGAACTGCAGAAAGCGGCTCAATCCTTTATGCAGGCGGTCCTCACGTATCCTGACGACAAGGATCTATCAGCCCAGGCGCTCTATAAAGCTGCCGAAATGGCCGCTATATCCGGCAACCGGAAAGACGCCGAGGAACTCGTAAGGAGAATTGAGAGTCTTTTCCCCTCATCTCAATGGGTAGAGTCGGGACGCAAGCTGCTGGGAGATACTGATGAATAACAGAATTATCGTCGGCATCATATTCCTTTTTTCAGCACCATTTCTCATCGGCCAGGAAGCCGCGCCCGAGGAGCCGGGAATTGTTCTTCCGCCGACGCTTCTCGAGGTAGAAGATCTCCAGGTAGAAGAGATAAGCGCGTTGATACCCGATGACGAAATCCAATTGCTTCCTGAACTGAGTATTCCTCTTCCGCAGGCAGATGATATTTTTCTGCCGGAAGAACAGTTTGACATTCCTTATCCAGACCAGCTCTCATCCGGGCAGCCGTCTATTCTGCCGAGGACTTCTGCAAGGGCTGATATCTTCAGCGAAGGACAGATCGCCGCCGGCTCAATGAACCATGTTCGCGGCGACTTGAATCTCTATAGGTTAGGACCGGATCCTCGATTCGATCTGCGGTTTTATCATGATAAAATTGACGGTTATGGTTTGCGATCGGCGGGGTCCGGTTTTTTTCACAGCGATGATCTGCTTGAGGGGAATCTCGCTTTTTCCACCGCTGCAGCGGATCTATCTTTCGCAGGTGGATTAACCGAATCCTCTGAAGGTCTTCAAGGGGTAGGGGACTATGAGATACTCACCTATCGCCGGGTAAACGGCAGCGGTATTTTGACGTATCCGTTATCTGATACCGCGAGTATCGATGCCGAGATCGGAACCGCATATGCACAGCAGATACTATCATCTGAGAGCCCGGCAATCACTACTGAACTGGAGATAGATGCAGGAGCAGGATTTAGCTTTCGAACTCAAGCATATGTGCTAGATATCGATCTTGAGTATATGTTCCTCGATACAGCCGTCGCTTTTCATCGAATCCGGCTCGACATGAGAAACGCCTTGTATATCGGCAGTAATCTTTTCATTGAAGCCGGTGTGGGTACCATTTGGGATAGCCCGACCGGATTCCTGCTGCCCTTTGATATACTTATAGATTGGCGGAAATCGGAAAATTTCTCTCTTGCCGCAAATGGCGGATACCGGGTTAATTCTCCGACCTATGGCGAGATGCGGGGCGAAGATATGCTGCTCGAGATGAATGGAACCCTTGGCATCGCTCATGGGTGGTTTGCGAACGCGGATTTTCAATTAAGGCCGGTTTCATCTCTTCTAATCGGCGGAAAGGCGTCTTATCACTTTGATCGGAACACATATCGTTCCTCGACAGTCTACTCATCTGTATCGGGATTATTTCCTCTCGTCGCGGAATCGAATTCTCAGAGCCTGGACACATCCCTGGATATAGATGCGAAGCTGAATTCGAACTTCTCGATCGGTGCCGGCTGGTCCAGCCGGTTTCTGTATAATCATGCTTTTCTGCCAGATCATGTAATCGAAGGGTCGCTGCGATATCGCAGCGCATCAGACATTTTCGGTGGCGACCTGGTAATAACGGCAGTTTTGAGCAATCCTTTCGTTCTGCCCGAGGTGGCCCTGAGTGGATATTATCGGCTTTCCGAGAGCGTGAAATTCAGCTTGGATATCAGCGATCCGCTGGCACCGATTATAGCCGGCGGAAGAACCTACAGAGGGCCGTATGAAGCTCCTGGTTTTCATTTTTTTATAGGAACAAATATTTCTCTTTAAAGGAGGGCAGCATGATTGAACTGCTAGAAAAAGGCGGCGTGATAATGGCGATAATCCTTGGGTTATCCCTTGTTGCGGCGATAATAATCATCGAACGCCTGCTATATTTCCGTAGAATCAGAGTTGACGAAGAGCAGATGATCAGCCGGCTTCGCGCGGCTTTAGAAAAGGGACATTTTGAGGAAGCAGCCAGCATCTGCGAGAGTAATCCTTCTCCGATCACCAACCTGATGAAGGTTGGAATCGATCATCGTCAATATTCTGATAGTGAAATCAAAGAATCTATTATGAATGCTGCAAATCTGGAAATTCCGAGCCTCGAGCGGTTTCTGCCCGCCCTGGGAACGGTAGCTCATATCGCTCCGCTTCTTGGTCTGCTCGGTACCGTAACCGGCAATATCGCCGCGTTCGGCGTCCTCGGGCAATTTGCCGGCGGCGGCGATCCCATGGCTCTTGCCAATGGAATCGCAGAGGCGCTTCTTACAACCGCCGCTGGAATTGTAGTTTCGATTCCGGCGATCATTTTCTACAATAACCTTGTGAGCAAGGTAAACCACATTATTATTCGCCTCGAGAACCGGGTCAGCGAGCTTGTCTTGCTGCTGAAAGGCAGGAGCATCTAGATGCGGTTCAGGCGCCGGCTTACGCCGGAAGCGAAAGTTGATTTAATCCCCATGATTGACGTGGTATTTCAACTCGTCGTGTTCTTTATGGTAACGAGTACTTTTATGATGACACCCGGTATTAACCTGGTTCTGCCATCTTCGACCACATCCGAACCGGTTCTCATGAGCGAAATTGTGGTTACCGTGGCGTCTCAGGATGAGATATACATAAACCGCGAACGCTATACGTTGCGTACTCTTGAAGATGCCCTGTTCGATATCAGTGATGAGAAAAAAGAGGAAATCCAATCGGTTATCATCGAAGGCGACGAAAACGTTACCTACGACCTCATGATCTCTGTTCTTGATGTCCTTCGAAAACGGGGATTTACGGGAATAAACCTTAAATTACGGGAGGACGCGGCAGGTTCCAATGATGAATCAGGTTGATAAAGAGCGCATAGCCGCAAGCACAGGAATAACTCTCCTCCTTTACGCGGGCCTTTTCCTACTTACCGGGTGGACGGATTTCCTGAAACCCGGCGAAGCGGTGGAATATTTCGGCCCGGTAATGGTTCAGGTAAACCTCGTACCTGAACCGAGGGAAATATTACCCCCGGAGCCGGAGCCCGTCGTTCCTGAAGAGGCGGAAATCGTGCCGGAGCCTATCCCCGTAGAACCTGAACCGATAACGCCCGAACCTGTAGAGCCGGAACCGGTAGCGCCCGAGCCAGTTCCGGCTGAAATTGTCCCTGTAGAATCCGAGCCGGTGACCCCGGTCGTAATCGAGCCTGAACCAAGCAATCCCATTACGGCCGAACCGGCACCGGCCTTAACCGAGTCGGCGATACCGGAGAGCACACCTTTGCCGGAAGCGGCCCCTGTTAAGGAAATACCTGAGAAGAGCAGCGATGAATTGGTATCTGCCCCCAGGTCCGATACCGGCACGCAGGATTTTTCGGCGGTTGATAAGAACACCGTTACTGATCAGTTCGGCAAGACCAGCGTCGAATATGGTGACGAGACTCCGACAGACTTAGTTTCGGACGCAATCTCAGCCACCGAGTCCGAGCAGGCGCCCTCTTTGTTTGATTTCAGTCAGCTAGATAGCGCACTCACCACCGTTGGTGAAAACGGAGCACAATCCGACGGTACCGTGTCAGATGGTCCCGCAAATGATGTACCTGAAAGTATCGAAGCAGCTACCATAGAAGAGCTGCATAGTAAGCGAGGATTTGTTGGAGACGATCCAGTACTCAAGGCAGGATCGCTTCCCGAGAGTATTCGATCGATGAAAGTGCAGGTCAAATTTACCATTCTCGCAAACGGTATCGTGCAAAGTGTCGAAGTCGAGGATACCGGAGATACTGAACTCAATAGGGTGATCGAGACCGCCCTTCGCAAATGGAAGTTCGCCCCTGTCCGCGGAGATGGTCAGATGACAGCAACCCTTCTCTATATTATCACTGCTGAACAATAACCCGCGTATACCAGCGGCGTCCCTTCGGGGTAGAAAAATGCCGTACCATCACTTACAATGTACCCAATGAACGTTGATGCGGTAGCGTTTGACATCGACGGAACCCTGTATCCGAACAGCAGGATGTACCTAAACTCGGCCCTTTTTTCGTTGAGCAGGATGAGGTTTCTCTATCACTTCAGGATCGTGCGGAAGCAGATTCGGGATGTGAGGCCGCTTAACGATTTTCGAGCAGTGCAGGCTAATTTGCTATCGGAGCGGATGAAGGTTCCCGAGAAAAAAGCGAAAGAAAGAATAGAACATGCGATTTACTCACGATGGCAGCGGGTATTCCGAAATATCCGACCTTACCCGTATCTGTCTGATCTTCTTGTTCGCTTGAAGGCCGAAGGGTACGCTCTCGGAGTAATGTCCGATTTCCCGGTTGGAGACAAATTGGCACATCTAGCTCTCCCGCAGGTCTGGGATTTTATTATGACATCCGAAGACACCGGATATCTCAAGCCGAATCCTGAACCTTTTCTCGCGTTATCATCCGCCCTGGGAACTGTTCCCGGGCGAATTCTCTATGTAGGCAACAGCTATAAATACGATATAATTGGAGCGAATCGGGTCGGAATGAAAACCGCCCATATCGCGCGCGAGTCTGCCGAGAACTCGGTTGCCGATATTACATTTGACGATTATCGGACCCTCGAAGCGCTGCTTCTGGACGTGGCACGGACCTGATTAAACTGGGAGTGGGAACATGGAATTCACGCTGGGAGATATAGTTGTACTCGTTGTCGTGGCGATAGCGCTATTTGCTTACCGCCAATTCGATAAAAACAATCAATCCCTTTCAAAAGTAAAACGTTTCACGGATAAGGTCCGGGATGAACTCGGCGGTTTTGTCGAGTCGAAAACCGAAGAACTGAAAAATCTCACAATAGAACTTGATGTACACATGAAAACCGCAAGGGAGATTCTCAAGCGTGCATCGGGTATCGAAGAGGACCTGCGGGGACGAACCAAAGGGGTCGATGAGATCAGCAAGAGGATTTCGCGATACGATAAGGCCCTTACGGATCTTGTGAATATGACTCAGAAGGTGGATGAGAACTTAACCCGTCTGCATAACGAATCTCTGTTTGTCGACACGGTAGGCAAACGGGTGAAAGATGCCATCAGTCAGATGAATCAGATTGAAAAAACTATCCCTTCCCTGAGAGCAGAATTCGGTCGCGCAAATGCCGATCAATTGAAGTCTCTCAGCGGAGAGGTCGTTCGGGCAACAGAAGAGCTGGTGGATTCTATCGCTGAAGAATTGGCGAGATCTCAGGAATCGGTACGTGAGTTTTCCGAGCACACCGAGCAGCTCGAAGCGAAACGCGACATCATGGAAGAAGAGACTCTTAATAACCTGCGGAACAGGTTTCAGGAACTACTGGTAGAAGCCGATGATTCCAGGCAGAAACTGATGGGCCGGTTTAGCAGCGATATAGGTCAGCTGCTCGAGCAAGAGGAAGGAAAGGGCCGGGAGCTCATCGATGACATTCAGCTTCAGCAGGGCAATCTGCGGGAGGAAGTGGCGACGACCCAGGATCTTTTGAATGAAAAGCTCGAAGCTTTTCAAGATCGGATAACGAGAGTTGAAGACGATTATCAGCGTGCGCTTCGTGAAGCCGCTGAGAAGGGCAGGAGCCTCGAGGATGAGGTGTTCATCAAACTCAAAGATCATGTCGAAGCCCGGGCACGAAGCGTCGAGAACACCCTCGCTGGTGTAATGAGTGATTCAAAAGAGCGGCTCGAAGCATCCAGAAAAGAGCTTGTTCAGATGTTTGGGGAAACCCGGTCTGAGATTACGGTGTGGAGAGCCGAACTGCAGAAAAAAATGGGCGACAGCGTTGTTGACTTCGATCAAAAATATCGTGTTTTCTCAGCGGAGATCGAAGCAAGGCTGGAGACTATATTGGCGGATACCGGCAGAACCCAAGAGCAGCAGAAGCACGACCTTACTGAGTTCATCCAGTCCACTACCACGGAAATTGATAACCTGGAACGAGCGATGAGCGATAGAGTCGCTCAGCTCGCGGTAACTATCCAGGAGAGGGAAAAGGAGTTTAAATCGAATCTGGAATCCGCGATGACAAATAACGAAGGTGTCGCAGACAGGGTTCAAGGTTCTATGAATGAGGTGCTTCTTCAATTTGAGGAAGGTATGAACCAAAGGTTCAGCGATGTTGAGCTGAAAGTTACTCAGTATGAGGACAATGTAAATTATCGATTTAGCAGAGTTGAAGAAGTCCACGAGGATATCGAAGCTCTCGAAGAGAATTTAAAGAAGAACATGGATCTCGCAGTCGGGCGCGCGCGGGAATCGCTGAAGGTAACCCTCGGCCGAATTTCCGACGAGCGGGTTGCCGAGAAGAAGAATGCGGAAGTTCAACTATCCGAGATACGCAACTCAATGGATGCTATTGATAACGAACTAACCGAGCTCAAATCCCGGGCATATGCGAATGTGTCGGAGAAACTGCAGGTTTTCGAAGATGATTTCTTCGCCGATCTCAATGATAGGAACAGCAAGATTGAGGAAAACGTACTCGAATGGCAACAGAAGATCGAGACGGAAATACATGATGTCAGCACCGAACAGGTCCGCGTGCGCTCTGAAGCAGAACGCGAGTTCTCACAAGAGCTGAAGAATAAGTTATCAGAATTGCAGACTGACATGGTCGGTCAATACGATCGCATTGGTTCTCAGGTGAATGACTTCCAAAAAAAGCTCGAGGTCAGGATGACGGGAACCGAAGGCAGTTTGGAAGGTTTGGAGAACCGGATTAAAGAAGACATGGCGGATCTCCGACGGGCGAGTACCGCGCTCATGGAAAGTGAGCTTTCTGATTACTCCGATAAGATCGGTTTGGAAATCAGGGAACATGAAAGTGAAGTGACCTCGAATCTCCGGATTCTCGGAGAGCGGGTTGAGGACAGCGGGAGGAATATTAACGGTGTGCTGGAATCCGCGGCGGGTGACGTAAGCGCTTGGCAGCAGAAAGTGCTGGAGGAGATGCGGGACGCGAAATCCACGGTAAATGAGGAATTTGAGTCCTTCAGAGAAGCCTTTCAGATTCGTCAAAACGAACTTGCGACTGCAACTGCCGATGAAAATACGCGGTTGCGGGAAGATCTCGAGGAGACCCGAACTATTGTGGATCGCACGAGTGAAGAACTCGCCGCTGCAAGTCGCGAGTATACAGGTGAGTTCACAAGAAACGCCGATGCATTCATGTCAGTATTCCATAAGAAGGTTGAAGAAATCCAATTGACGGCCGATGAAACGGTGAGAGATTTCAAGACACAGGTTGGTGATACAAGAGACAGAATTGAGAGCATACAGCAGCGTCTGCAGCTCAAGATCGATGAGGGGTATAGAAGCCTTTCTTCAAATCTCGAGGAAATTGATCGTAAACAAAAGGGCTTTATCGGCCAGACAAAGCTCTTCGAAAGGGCGGATACGCTCAAGGAGTCTCTCCAGGTAAGTGTCGACGGCCTGAAAGCGGATATCACCAGGCTCGAAGAGCATAAATCCGATCTACGCAGCACGGAAAAGGAATTCAACCGGGTTCGTAAACTTGGCGAAGATGTTTCAGAGAAAGTCGGACGGTTTATCGGCGAAAAGCGTCGAATCGACGCTATGGACGAGGATTTCAAGCGGCTTATCGGAATTTCGCAGACAATTGATGTAAAACTGGAGCAAGTTACCTCGAGTCACGACACTATTCAGGAAATTCAGGCGAAGTTTCGTGACCTCGAAGAACTCGAACGGGAG
>JABGPX010000342.1 GCA_018644745.1 Spirochaetales bacterium | reverse complement strand
TAAGACGCTTCATCAGTTTTGAGTTCGATTGATATTGTCGATCTCAAGATTGGAATAGTGCCGATGTTCTCGACACGAACAGTTATCCGGCAGTATTTTGTATAGCCGTCATCATGCTGGTGGGTTTCGGCAATAGCAAATCTCGCCGCAGGAGCCGAAGGCGTTAGAGAATCACATGACATGATAAGCAAAAACAGAACCGCCGCGCAGATTTTTATATTCTCCATGAAATGCCAACTCCCGCATCAAATCGAAAAGAGGTATCAGGCTCCCACACTCCTTTTTGAGTGACAATCCTGGCAGTGAAGGATCCAATGGTTATGATCAGTCCGAATCGCGCCGCAGCAGCAGTTTCAACATACTTGCGAGCCTGCGAGTAGTTTTGATAATTGGGCATATCCAGATATCCGCCGAATCCCATATCAAAAGCAATAATGGAATTTGCTATCAGCATTACCGCCCCATGCAGTTCTACCCGCCGCAGGGCCATCGCGCTCGGAAATGGGGATGGAAAGCCAAAACTCAGTGCCGACTGAAACCTTATCGCCGCGGGATCGCGAAGGAACGTTATACCTCCGGACACACTGACACGGTGCTCGCCGGCACCGCTAATATAGCCCTGGGTTCTCGGTAAATAGCGGTCTCCTACTCCCAACGGATAGGAATAGCTCAAGCCGGCTTGATATGAAAATGAGCCCGATCTGCCAAGGAAAAGAGAGCCGATCTGGATATCCCCAAGCCCCCCGGCAAAACTCGTCTGGACATGCCGACGCCCGGTAATGTTCAGTACATATGGGAGCTGGCTCCACAGCAGGAGATGTTCGAACAGCAGAAGTTCCGCAGCGAGTAGAGGCTGAAGTGATAGCCGAGGTTCCTCCCCCTCCTCTGCCGCCGCCCCTGCCGGCGCCCCATCATAAGTCAAGCCACACGATAGCGAGACAGAGACTCGGTTCGGATTCCGGGGATCTGTTCTATTTCTCTCCTCGCCTCCCCACACCGGCAAAGCAGGCAGCAAACATAGAAGAAACGTGAGGAGTCTCAGCGGAAGCCCCAGTTGGATAACATGCCCATCCGAGAATTTATTTCAGCTCCGGCCTGATCTACTGCTTTATATGTGAAAGCCCGATCTTTGTGACGGATGATAAGTGCGACTCGTGACCAGAGCCGCTTGAACCTGGCAGCAGTCCAGGCTGTACCGCCGGCTGAAGGATCCCCGATGATCAGAAACCCGTCTCTATAATCAATTACAAGGACATAGTGGCCGTCATTCTGATTCAAATGAACAATAACCGGGCCATAGACATCGATTGCTGCGGTAAGCGCTTCAAAGGATACGTCAAAAGCAGCCGCCTCAAATCCCAGCGATTCGACCATCCTGCTAAGATCAAGCAGTGTTGTATCGGCGCGGGGTGTATCCTCATTGGGAAGAATCTCGAGAAGTTCCTCTTCGTGAATCTCTGTTTCCCAATAAATGCTAATCAAACTAGCCAGAGCCGCGGCACCGCAGGAGTAATCATAACGCTGCTCATATACCCACTGAAACCGCAGTGTTTCCATCGGAATCAGAATCGAGAGCATGGAAGACACGAGAAGAAACGGCATCATTCCGTGTCATCCGAATCGAGAAACTCAGCCAGATTCTGGGTAGAGTTATCGAGCATAATAAATGTATATGATTCAAGGATATCCGGATTGACGAGGTTTCCCTCGAGAAAGATACCGTCCAGGAAACCATAACTATCAAGGACCTCACTGTCATTCTCTCGAATAATCAAGTGGTTGAAAGATAAATCAAAAAGCTTCAAAGATTCAGGTGGTTCGATGAACTTCGGCAGAGCAGAGAGAGAACAGAGCCTGAATCCGACGTACTCCAGCTGCCGATTAAGTCGAAAATCTAATGGCTCTACGAGGAACGGCAGCCCGATGTCGCTCTCCCAATCGTCGCAAAACTCGAGTACAAACACTCTCAGATCCGGCAGATTTTTTATAAAAGATATATCATCGACCCTCCCGAAGCTGATGACCAGCGTCTCCAGGTTTACCGCCTGGGAGAGGAAATCATATGAGACAATTAACGGCGCGTGATGAATTCGCAGATCAGTGAGCCTGGGCAGCGACGCAAAACCCATAATTGAGACAATAGGATCATTAAGGGTGGCGGGAGTATCTCGAACAGTCAGCGTTAAGGCGGCACGCTCCTCAGCTACCTCTGCAAGGACGAAAGAAACGCCCGATTGTGTTACCGCTGTAAGATCGACAGCGAGCAGACTGGGCGCACCGATCGTTAACGCTGCCAATACACATACAATCAGCCGATACGGCCGGTTGGCATCGGCCCGGCGCGCTATGCGCCGGGCCTCCCCTTGGCGGGGCCTACCGATAATATAGTTCACCGCTTTCATACCGTGGAAGAGGGACAAAGGATTGAGAGGTACTGCCCGGCGCGGAATAGCCTACGGGTACTCGTGCCGCTGTTTCGGTACCGGCAAAACTCCTATTCATATATCTGGTGTAGCTCGATGATCCCGCGGGCCTCGAGTAAGTTCCCATATGCTCCTTCTCACCCCCGTAAGAAGAAAAATAGTAGCCCGAAGTTCCTTCAGGCGGCTGACTATTCCTGTCGGACGGATACCCGCCATATATTGTACTAACTTTCACGGAATTATAATCTACAGAATTACCATTCTGGTCGCTGGTATTGAGACCAAGTTCGTCGGCCCGGTTCTGAGCAATAACATCGCAATGTTCTCGACTCGGATCCACCGTTCGCTGTTTTCTGAAGAACCTCTTCAATCGCGGAAGTATCTGAGTGCCGAAAACATGAAGGCGCCCGCTTACCATGGCCATCTCCTCGTCGTCGAGCCGCGTACCGTCATCCCACAGGTTCTGGATAATCGGATCGGCTGTTACACCGGAAACCACGATGACGCACAGGAAAATCGCAAGGGTTCCGGTAACAATGAATGAACGTTTCATTTTTTTCTCCTTGTTTGAATATTGTCTTTCATGACAAGGAGAGCGGTCATCCTGCTTCAACTATAAAAAAAAAAAATTATAAATGTACCTTCGCAGACAAAATCCACGCTGGTAGCTTATACTGAATGATTCATGGATTTTGCATCTTTTTCAAAAGAGCTCAGTTCCATCCCGCTGCTCAGCCGCGAAGAAGAAGTTATCTGCGCCCGCAAAGCCGCCGCCGGTGATCTGGCGGCAAGGAATCAGTTAATTATTGCGAATCTACGGTTTGTAGTAAGCCTCGCCAGAAAATATTCTTATGCCGGGATTCCGGCTGAAGACTTGATCGATGAAGGCTGCATTGGACTCATCCAGGCAATAAAACGCTATGATCCGGAGAAAGGTTATCATTTTTTATCCTACGCGGTGTGGTGGATTCGCCAGGCTATGTTGAAATCAATAACTCAGAACGGCAGATTGATAAGACTTCCGTCGCACAAAGTAAAGGAATTGGCCCAGCTCGAACGCCTAAAACATGACGGGCTGATGGAGCGTGGAAACGAGCCGGATTCCGTCTTTCTCGCTTCGCAGCTTCATGAAGACAGAAAAGGGATGACCGAGCTGCTAACACTTGCGCAAAAAATCGTATCCCTCGATACCCCTTCGGACACCTCGCAAAGTGTCGCTCCTCTCAGTGAATTGCTGGCCGACAAGCGCCAGGTCAGTATCGATGACGCGGTTGTAAAAGAATGCCTGCGGGCGGATATTGAAAAGCTCCTCGGGCGCTTTACAGACCGAGAGGCAGCTATTCTCAAAGATAGGTTCGGACTGGATGGAACGGATCCAAAATCCCTAGAAGAAGTCGGCAGAAAATTCAAATTGACAAAAGAACGAATTCGTCAAATCGAACAGCGGGCGTTAAGGAAACTCCGCTATTCCGCGGACAGCGAACGCCTACGTTCTTATCTCCAATAAAAAAGCCCCTACCCTCGAAGGCCGAAGGAAGGGGCGATATCTGAGATTCTGTTAATTTACCAGTAAACTGTCAAATCCTTATATGTATTATAATCCGCGAGCAGTTCTGCTTCGGTTTTTGCCGTGTCAGATATTTTCACCCCGTTTATCTTGCCATCGAAACCAAAGTAGCCATAGGTACTGCTGTATACATCGAGCAGCTGGGAGCCGATTACCACGTTTGCGCCTCCGTCGAAAGGCACTCCGATGGTATTAGTGGTACTTCTCGTATTCACCAAACCGCCGTTACCGAAAATAAACACGTTGATGCTGGAAGCATCCCAGGTACCGGCAAGATAATACCATGTTCCGGTGTTTAGCCTCACGCCGGATTTAACCAGTTTATATTTATATGGTCCCTGCTGAACAATCGTGAACCCGACTTTACCTTTGTTATCAACAAACTGAAGCGAAAGCTCTTCGTCGCTGAAGTCAGCGAGCACGCCCTTATGGACGATGCCGGCCCAGTTGCCATGTTTCTCGACATACACCCATGCTTCAACGGTACCGGCGATTGTGGGCACGACGGCCAATGCACTCTCTGGGATTGAAGTACCCACATCTCCGTCATACACATTTACCGATCCAACGGTATCGATGGTATCAGGAATATCATTCTCTGCTCCTACTGTATCTGCGACTCCGCCACTCGCAATAGCCGAGTATAGATCCGCAAGATCGCTAGGCACCTGCCCATCAAGTACAGTCGGGAGCGTTCCGCCAACAGGATCCGCCGGATTGGCGACCGTCGCCTCCTCTTTCTCAAAGTAAATAACATCGTTTTCGCCGGTTACCTCATCAACGATTTCCTCGGCAGATCCGGTCGGAATGAAATAGGTCGCGCTATCATAATTGAGCAGCTTAAGCGAGTCATCGCTGAAAAGCTGAAGCTCTTCATCATAATTTTCCGCGATGTCCACAACATGTGATCGCATAATTGAGTTCATTGCAACAGCCTGAGGATTTATTGATCCGGACGGAGATTCAAAGATTACTTCCTTTCGAAATACCGATTCGGCAAGTACATTATGCTCAGAACCGACAAAGAGATCGGCGAGTTGCTCTACCAGGGAACCTCCCTGGCTTACCACGGTTGATATGGCCTTTTCATAGGAAACAACAGTTCCTTTCAGACGCGTATCATTATCCACAAAGTGTTCCGTATAATAGCGGACGCCGATGATATTGGAATTAATCGAACCTCCCCAGAAGGAAAAATTGTGAGTTTCATCCCACTCATGGGTATAAACGACAACTGAGGAAAATATGGCATTTGGATCTTCCACGGGGTACGCGAGCGCCGGATAATCCAGTGAACTGAGGATGTCAAATGCCGCGAAGCCGTTCTCCGCTTCACCGCTCTCGTTGAGCGTAGGTTCATTGGGAAATATCATCTTTACGATGGTTTCGTAGCGGGTGCTTCCGTCATCGAAAAGCATCTCCAAACGAACCCTGAACCTTGGATTGTTGATACCGCTATCGTTGACAATAGGATCATCAATTGTCCAGATTCCATCCGCCGCGCCGCCTGCCGATATATCTTTTACATAGTAGGATTCCATATACTTATCAACGACGGTATTGGATGATGGATAGGTGGTTTCTACTTCTATCAAGTACACCTCGGTCCCAATGGTGGTAGCGCTGATAGTATAACCAGTTGTCAATCCAGGTTCTGGATAATCAGAATAGCTGCCTGTTTCGCCATCGGAAAAAAGGATTGATGCGGTGCCTGTATTTACAGGAATAGTAGCTTTCGCCGTGAAGCTTGCGGTTTCGAGAGGCATCGGAATACTCAATGTTCTCACATCCAGACCGCTTCGATGCTCCACCGCGAAGGTCTGCATGAACGAATCTGCGAATGACAAGTATTCGGGGCCCGCAGCGGTGAGCGCTGCGTTATCTTCTTCAAGCGCAGCCCGGTTTGAATCCAATTCATTAATAGCAAGAGATGTGGGGCCATCGTTGTTGAATAGATTACAGCCGGACAGTGAAATCAGCAGGAAAATACTTATATAAATTAGATATTGCTTTTTCATAACACCTTGCCTCCACAGGGAGAAATTTATTTGGTGTGATAGTAGCAACGTCCACACCAGAGGGAGTATATACCTGTAATATACGGAATTCCACTTTGCTTTTTTTTATTTATCAATAAAAATGTCCGCGGCAGATAGTATTGACAGCTTCTCTGGTTAGACTCACTATTTAATGGTCCGATTAATATGAACAGCACTCAATATCAGGAGAAAATTTTGTCAAATTTCAATTTTCAACTTTCAGAGTTCCTTCCATATAAAAATGCCGAAGTTTGCGAACGGGTGAGAAACATAGACAAAAAGGACATATGCAGCCATCCGAATAAAAACTTTTCTATACGAATAATCGAAGATCAGACGGCCTTTTCCTTTGCCTTTCAACTGGATATCGTTTCCGGTATAAAGCGAAGCCTCGAAGAAGGCAGAGAATATATCATCATTCTGCCGGCGCCCAACCCTCAGTACGCATTTGCCGCCGAGATGATCAACAAACTGGGGATATCGTGCAAACACGTACATACTTTCAATATGGATGAATATGCGAATGAAAATGGGAAAACCGCGCCCCGGGATTGGAAAGGGGGTTTTCAATATTGGATGTGGAATGATCTTTTCGGAAGAATCAATCCGGATCTTCGCATGAAGGAATCCAATATTCACTTCCCTGATGATAAAAATGTGGACAGCTACAGCAGCATGTTGGATGATCTCGGCGGCGCCGATGTCTGCTACGGCGGCATCGGGTGGTGCGGTCATATCGCGTTTTATGAGCCTCATTACGGAAACGATTACATCGACAATATCGAAGGCTACCTAGAGCTGGGATCGAGGATGGTGGAGATTAGCCCGATAACTATGTGCCAGAACAGCCTATTCAGCGACGCAGGATGTGCAGGCGACATATCTTCCTGTCCGCCAATGGCCGCGACCATTGGTCCTCGTGATTTGAAAAACTCCAAACTGGTAAGCTTTTGGGATGGTTTCAGCTACGGGGATGTTTCCTGGCAGCGCTTTATCAGCCGATTGGCGGCCCACGGTCCGGTTACACCGCTTGTTCCTGCGAGTATACTACAGATCATGAATAGCGAACTCATCCTGTCCGGCATCGTCGCGGATAACTGCAATTCGGAACTGGGAGAACGGAGAACCAAAATCGAGTTTTAGTATTATGAAATACACAGCGGTAACCGCTGATGATCTGCGGGGCAAAGTGATTGACTCCCACTCCCACATAGGACTGAGCACAAAAAATTTCGCTTTAATGGAATACCCATATGCATCCACGATCGAGGGGATGTATTACCGGCAGCTCCAGGGAGGGGTGGATATCAATGTAATATTCCCCTACACACCGGAGCTCTTTAACGATCTGCCAAGTCTTGTTGAAGGGACATATCAAAAAGCGGATAACCCGCTATCGCCTGCACCCTACTTCCTTGAAAACGAGATGCTGCTCAGAGAGACCTATGATTTCTGTCCGGAGCTTTCTCACCGGTTTATTCCCTTTGTCTCGGTTGATCCGGGAAGAGAAGTTGAGACCCAACTCGCACAAATCGATACGCTGTCTCAAAGCTACCCGATATATGGACTGAAGATAGTTCCCGTTCTATGTCGAACCCCGGTAACCGCTCTCCTGGATACCGGCAGGGCAATTCTCGAAACGGCGAGAGAACGTAACTGGCCGATACTTTTGCATACGACGGTCCACGCCGAGGAAACATTCTCTCGAGCGGATCTTGCCTTTCGTGTTATCGAAGCTTGCCCGGATATACGATTTTGTCTTGCTCACTGCATTGGATTTCACGACGCATATCTGCAAAAAGCCGATATGATGCCAAATGTATGGGTGGATACATCGGCATTGAAGATTCAGACCCAATTGGCCTATGAGAACAGCCTTATCATGGCGTCGCAAGAGGAGAGATTCTCGGCTGACTATTCGGACCATACTTCAGTTATGAAAGATCTGACCAATGCCTACCCCAAGACAATTATATGGGGCACCGATACCCCGGCATACTCATACATCTGCAGGAGAGATCAGGGAGACGGATTGTTTGTAGATTTTAATCTCAAAGCTGCGTATGGTGATGAAGTGGCGGCGCTCAACAGCCTTGCCCATAATATAAAACGGAAAGTCTCAAATGAGAATCCTTTACATTTCATATTCGGGCAGAGCGCATCACACAGAATCTAGAACGTACAGTCATACCGCGGAACGATATCTGAGGCTATGAACTCGGTTACATAAAAATCAGTGCGTAAAAGCTGATGAATCGACGTGGGAACCAGCGGAGATACCGGACCATGGGCGATCAGCCGGGTCGCGAACTTCTCCCACGAGCAGTCCGAACCGGCTACCCGAATACCATTCCAATCGTTTCTCTTTTTTGCCTTAATTACCTCGGCGGGACCGATCGTCGCAGCTTTCGGAGGCACGGCTGCTAAATCTCCGGCGTAACCAAAACTCGCGTGCAGCGAGTTCTGAGCGATGGTATATGGATTGAGGGTAACGATTCTCGGACCCATTTCTTTGAACTCATCCAAAGTCCCTTCAAACTCACTGCCGGGAATACCCGGTTCAACAAAGGCGAGATGCCCTGTCCAACCCGGACCGCTCTGACACAAATCAGCGTTTCCCAAATCTTCAATCATTTTACCATAGTGATTGATATTCTCGGTTTGTGGTCCGTGAATCTGATTACGGGAAGGACGGAGCTCTTCATCAATCTGAAGCCAAAAATTATTTAGAGCAGAATAGAGAAAGCCCTGCGGCCAATCCTCCGGCGCGGTATTACCGTCTTGATCGGCATATTCATCCATGTTGAAAGTATGAAGTCTTTTACAGTTAACTCGGAATTTATTGATTGTCCAGGCCAGCAGTTTGTAAGACGGATCCGGCTGCCCCATGATCAGAACGGTATCACGATCGTTATCCGCCCCTTCTTTTATTGTGTAGAAAAAATCCATCATATATTGCCATGCCATGGTTGCTTCGTCAGGCAGAATGATGATCTTGAAATCGGGATTCGGATGCTTATCGAAATCCTCTCTCTTAATATTGCGTACTCTATCTAAAACTTCCTTGTCTCTAAAGGGAACGCTAAGAGCGGGGTCGAAGTCGAAATTACTCATGATGATTACCTCTGTGTTTGAAAATCAGGCAGGGCGACACGCGGAGTTTTAGCCAAGGAATTGATACACAGTGATGAGTGTAGACACTAAAATAAAACCGATCGTGACAAAGCTGAACATCATGGTGAACCGCTTGTTCACGTCATCAAACCGATTATTCACATCTTCAAAGCGTTTGTCGACGGCTTCGAAACGCTTGTCGACGGCCTCAAAGCGCTTTTCCATATGCAGAAGCATATTTTCGAAGCGCTTATCCACCCGTTCGAAATTTAGCTTCATCGACTCTGCGAGAACTTGAATGTCGCTTCGGACAGATCCGGCTTCTGTCACATGTTCTTCCTTTTGTACAAAATTTTCCGCCATCAGCGTGATATACCG
>JABGPX010000532.1 GCA_018644745.1 Spirochaetales bacterium | reverse complement strand
CCTTCCATTATGGATATTTCTCTATTTTCCAGGCTGCTGATCGGTGACAACTTGAGCTTTCTTCTTTCTATGAACCAGTCGGTAGTTCAATATACTGTGCTGCCTTTAATAGCACTGCTGGCTCAGGCGCAAAGTGAAGACGACGTAAACGAAGAGGGCGATCCCACCAGTTTCAGCTATGGCGACGCTCTTTTCCGAGCGCTTTATACTCCGCCGAATCATACGTTGAGTTTTGATGTACTCGCATATTATGATAGATGGCTTTTCGATATTTCTTTCGAAGACTTTGCGCTCAACTCCCGTTACGGTCCGTATTATCTGGCGGCAGGCTCCAAATGGACTTTCGCTCCCTCATCAACAGTCACAAACTCCCTTTATGCTTTCGGATCGTATTACCGGGATTTTGGCGAGTATGATTTTCATTTCCCGACAACCATCAACTTCACCGATGAAAATGAAGAACCCGATGCGTTTTACGACATGCATTTCGATTGGGTCTCCAGTGTGCCTTCGTTCCAGGTCGGTGATGAACTTTTTTGGAATATTTCCCCAACCAAATCTCTGCTTTTTGGGGTCAACGGCCGACTTGCAGATATGAATGGAAACTATACTGAAATAATCACCCAAACTGATCTTGCCGGAGTTGAGTTCTCGAATGAGACCCTGATACTGCCTGGAGTAGATGAGCTTTTCTATTCCACATATGGTTTCGCGAAGATTCTCGGTAAAGGCGAAAATATGCAGTACAACGCCGGCGCCGGGCTGCTCTGGTATCCCGGGGCAGATACCGCAAATCCAGTACGTCCGAGCCTTACCGGCGAGGTCTTGCTCTTAGACGGAAAGATGATAGCAGCATTTGGAGCGGGTTGGTCTCCAGGAATTATTGACGAGTTCTCGTATATAGATCGACGTCTCGATGAGCAGTATTATGAGCTTGATTCGGTTACCGGGCTTTACGATCCGCCAATGGCCGTTTCCGCAGCCTCCCAAATTGCATTTCTGATTTCCGAAAATCGAAGCATAAGCGCGTCGCCATATTTTGCGTGGTACTATGATCTATCCGGTTTCGCCATAAGCACGACAGGAAGCGATGCTGACGGATCCTTTATTTCTCACGATCCTAGTAAAGGCTACTCCGCTGGTATCGATTTCAATTGGAAGGCGGAGCTGAATGAAAAATGGAATCTTTCCGTAAGTTATGCGTATTCCCGGACTCGCTACCTTACCGAAGAGTGGAGCTGGGTCCCTCCGAATTCGGAAGTGAGCCATGCTTTAAAATCCGGGCTTCTATTCAAGAGTGGAGGCTTTAAACTCGGACAGAATCTGCTGGTCTACTCCGGCATTCCATTTACCCCGGATATCGTAAGTGAAGACGGGCTAGGCGGTTATGAACTAACTCAGGGAGACTATAACAGCGCGATCGATTATGTGCCGACTTTCGACGTACGAACGAACATTACCTACAGCTGGGACTTTGAACGCTTTGACATGGATTTTTTCTTCAACAGCACCAATTGGCTCGCGCCGGCAAACGGCAGCTTCGCTGGCATCGATCCTGCGAAACAGGAAATACCCGGCACCTCATCAGCAGAATTCGCCAATCGGGAGTACCTATACTCTCTCGACTGGACCGACCTGTTGATCAACCTGCTGTTGAGTAATTTTGGTCTGTCATTCAGCGTGAACTGAGCTTGGTGGTATCGAGCTTCAATGGAGGAAGATTTTGAATATAATAAAAGACGGCGGACATCGACTCTTTGAAGAAGATAGGGAAACAGCCGATGTTGTAAGCGGGATGCTGCTGGACCTCGAGAAAAATGGAATGGATGCGGTTCGAAAATACAGCCGGAAATTTGATGATTATGATCCTGTGGATTTCGAGTTGTCTCCGAGCCAGATAGAGGAAGCGATCGGAAAGCTCGACCCGCAAATAGTTGAAGATACGGATTTCTGCCAGGATAATGTTCGCGACTTTGCTAAGGCACAGCTTTCAACCATGCATCCTTTGGAAGTCGAGCTAAGGCCCGGAATTACCCTGGGGCATCGGCACATACCTGTAAACTCCGTCGGCAGCTATATTCCGGGCGGCCGCTATCCGATGTTCGGCTCTGCCCAGATGAGCATTATCCCCGCAAAGGTCGCCGGCGTAAAAACAGTTCTGTCCTGTACCCCGCCGGTAAAAGGTGAGGGATATTACCCGGCTACTATCAACGCCATGTCCACGGCCGGGTCAGATCGTATTTTTGTCATTGGCGGTGTGCCTGCGTTCGCATTAATGGCCTTCGGCATGGGAGTCGTCGAACCGGTGGATATGCTATGCGGAGCGGGAAATAAATTCGTTGCAGAAGCGAAGCGCCAGCTTTTCGGGCGATGCGGCATTGATTTACTTGCCGGACCAACGGAAATCCTGATAATAGCCGATGACGCCGCCGATCCGGCGCTGGTTGCCTGTGACCTTCTCGGTCAAGCGGAACACGATCCGAATTCTGGAATATGTCTTATCGCGCTCAGCGAGGATTTTGCTCATCGAACCATAGGAGAAGTTGAAAAACAGCTGGAGACGCTGCCGACCCGTGAAACAGCAGAGCTTTCCTGGAGAGCAAATGGTATTGTATACGCAGCCGGTAACACGGATGAAGCTATACGGTTGAGCAATGATTATGCCCCTGAGCATCTCGAACTGCATGTGATAGACGAATTGGCTTATGTAGACAGATTGACTAACTACGGATCTCTTTTTATCGGCGAGGAAACGACAGTGGCATATGGAGATAAATCAATAGGCACCAACCATATACTGCCGACGTCTCGGGCCGCACGTTATACCGGCGGCGTGTGGGTCGGGAAATTTCTAAAAACCTGTACTTATCAAAAAATGACGCCGGCTGCTTCGGTCGAGATCGGTAAAGTTACCGAGCGGCAGTGCAGAATTGAGCGGATGCTGGCGCATGGTATCACTGCCGATATTAGGGTAAAGCGTTACGGTGAGGAGTTCTCATTTTGATCCATTGACACAAAGCCAAAGCGACCGTACCCATGAAGCCTTGTGGTATATCGATCAAAATGAGAACTCCCGGCACAATTTCAGCAGATTTCGGCCGGCAATTCTCAATATGACCGATCGAAAACGACTCTCTCCTGTACATTTGCACTCTATCTCATGAGGAATTGTTCATATTGAGAATTGCTCGTTACGGTTCTTAGCTGTCGACACTCTTCTTCTGATAGTGCATTATCCGGGGCATGGATCGGCTGATTTTTATCCTTGCAATTAGTTTCGGCAGTATTGCAGCGGGCTATGGGATTCGCAGATTCGCGGTGTCCCATTCCGGCAAGGCCGATGAGACCCTTCGCTCAATATCACGTCGTCTCAAACTGGCGGCCTTTTTCTTTTTAAATCCCGTTGCGCTTCTCAGCACTTTCTGGGCTCTCCGCATCCCGGATCCCCGTGTCTTGGCGCTGCCGCTGCTCGGTCTCTTTTCTTTCGCCGTAGGCATAGCGGGCGCACTCGCGGCAATACGTATTCTGAAGGTTCCGGCCTATCGTGCGGGCTCGCTATTCACCTGCGGTTCATACGGCAACGTCCTTACGATGGGCGGGCTCGTGGCCTACGCGATTTTTCGTGAGCCCGGGTATGGATTAGTCCAGCTCTTCGCGCTCTTTCTGTCATCCGCCTATTATGTAATAGGCTATCCGATGTCGGCGAATATCGGCGGCGGGCGCAGGCCGATTTTCAAGTTCAGTATTGTTAATATCAAAGAAAATCCCTTTCTTATGCTCCCAATTTCTGCGATGGCTTTGGGATTCGGTCTTCAAGCAACCGGCCTTGCCAGACCCGGCTTCCTCACCGGCATAGTGGGTATTATCGTTCCATGTGTGGCGGCGACTCTTGGTATTGCCATTGGTCTTACTCTGCGGTTTACCGGATTCCGTTCTTACTTCCGGGAGATTACGGCGATTGTGGTAATCCGCCATCTGCTGCTGCCGCTGGTCATGATACCGGCCGCACTGTTACTGGGTTTGGGAAAAGTGGCCGGCGGATTGCCTGTTCAGGTAATAGCCATCGTCTCGATAATGCCCGTAGGATTCAATTCTCTAGGTCCGCCGGCGATCTACGGTTTTGATTTGGATCTGGCTAACTCTGCCTGGATTACCAGCACCGCCCTGCTCGCGGTAATCGTTCCGATACTCTTTTTGGTATTTGGATTAGCTCTATAACCACAAGCGATGCCCTAAAGGGAGCGGCGTGTCCGCCCGTTCAATTCATCCTCTATAGATATTTTGTCCAGCAGAGATGAGTGTGTTCAACCTTGAAGCCGAATGATAGATAGAATGGCAGATCGGTCCATACGTAGGCCGTATCAGCTCCGTCAGCACCGCATTTCCGGATGCTCTCCAATACCGCAGCGGTACCAAGGCCCTGCCGTCTGTAATCCGGGTCGGTGGCCACCGGTTCGACATAACCGAAATGATTGTCTTCATCATGCCACATCCCGCAATAAGACACCCAGTTTCCGTCCGGAGCTTCGATCGCGGTTGTAAGGTGGGGTTTGAAATTGGGGCCGGACACCATAACTTTGCGTCCCGCGATATCATCGTTATCAGGTTCGCCTTGATGATTGAAACCGCGGTGCAGGGCGCGGTTCATTTTTTCAAGGTTCACCTCATCCGCCAGGCTTACATATCTAAATCCTTCAGGAAGCTGCCTTTGAGCCATTCCACCGGGTATTTGAAACGCAGACATGGGCCTGTCATTCTTCTTGTTTCGGGTGTACCCGCGAGACGCCGCGATCGCGTTGAGATCCTCGTCAAACTCGTGCACGAATACGTTCAGGAATTTCCCGCCAGTGTCGTTGGTGCCGTAAAGTGTGGTTTCTGCGTACTCGAGCATTGCGGATCGAAGATGACGATGTTCAGGGTGAGTGCACACCCCAATATCGTGGCGCATAGTTTCGATGAGCGCGGCGGCCACAATGTCGTCATCATCTTCCCAAATTCCAACCAGGTCTAGGTCTTCTGGTTTTGTATACGGATGCGTGTATGAGTGCTCCCAGATCGGATAGAACCAATTACAGTCCCGGTTTCCGGGTTGATAATGCATGGCGAGAAATTTGCTTATCCGGTCGAGATCACCTGGCGATTTTACCGTATGAAAATCCATAGGTTCTCCCGTGAAACTAGCATCCTAATCCCGGGTGAGAAGAAAATCCAGTATTTCCCCGGCCCCTGTAAGATCCGGGACAATAAAGTGAGCACCGGCTCTGATGAGACGGGTCCGCTTCTGACTGTTAACGCCTACACCGGTCTCTTCGTTGCTAGCTATTCCAATCGCGGTGCCGTTTTGTCTCCGACACTCCTGGATTTCCACCGGCCCGTCGCCGATAACAAGCAGCTCTCCTTTTTCGAGTTTGTTTTCCTCGATAATTTCGCGAAGCAGTTTTTTCTTTGAGTATTGAGAAATATCGCCGACCGCGCCGTATATGCCTCCGTTGAAAAACTCTTTGTATCCCAGATATTCGGCTTCGCGGTGCACATCGTCCTGATCGGTTCCGCTTGCCAGATAGATGGTAATTCCTCTGTTATTCAGTACTTTGAGAAAATCAAGAGCGCCGGCAATTACAAAATCCTGCGGGTGCTTTTCGCCCCGGCGAACAGCCTCCATTCGCTCTCCCACTTTTGCCATGAGTCCGTTGTTGTATATGGCCTTATATTCTAGGCTGGTGAGGATTTCGTCTTTTGGTGCAAGCCCTGCTTCTTCGACCATTCGACACAGCGTTTCCATCTGCAGGATCGTCTGTATCCCTGTTGAGCTGTCGATATAGCTGATTACCTCATTTCGCACCCTTTCCACAGTGCTTTCGGGATGGCTCTTCGAGCCGAGAATAGCGTTGGTCATCATCGGCACCATTACCTCTTCCCATCCGGCTCTGAGGGTGCTGATGGTTCCATCATGATCGAAAAGGGCGTATTTTACGGCACCTTTTTCAGGTGCGGCGCAGATTTCTATGTTTCCACCGGCGAGGTACTTCGCAGATCCGGTGTGAGCGGCAAGTTCGGGCTGGTGGATATACCGAACATCTCTGTAGAGGTTGAGGATTTCATCACCATTCGCAGTGCCCGTGCGCCGCAGTTTCTGAACGGTTACAGAAGCCGCGATATTGGCCAGTCCGGCGGCCTCGGCCGCGCTCGCTCCGGCACCGAGAGAAAGGGCTATCATGCTGAGAGTTGTATCTCCGGCGCCGACGGTATCAAGCTCTCCATCGGTCTGAATACCAGGGATCTCCGTGCAGCCGTCCACATCAAAAGATAGTATGCCTTTTGCGCCTCGTGTAATAAAAACCGGCCTGCCGGATCGATCAAACAGCTGTTGTCCGAAACCGATTACCGCGTCCTTATCCATTATGTCTCTCGGTTTCGCATCCGCGCCGCAGAGCAATGCGGCCTCAACTTCGTTGACCTTTCTACCTACTCCTTGAAATTGACCGCCATAATGCCTCGAGTCGAGAATAACGGTTGTTCCGCTGTATTTCTCGAATAGTTTGTTTGCTCCGGTTATGAAACCGAGGTTTGCCAAAGTACCGGGCACCTGCTGATTGAAAATAACTATGTCGCACTCATCAAGGGCCTTCCCGAGGCCGATGAGAAGTTTATCTTCCGTTTCCGTCGTGCGGGCATTTCCCGTACCAAAATCCACTCGAAGCTTTTCATGCAGATCTACGTAGGATTTGCAGAACGCGAGGGTATCAAATTGCCCCTCCTGAATTACAAGACAGCTAGAATCTACGTCGATCTCAGTCAATAATCGGCGAAGTTCGCGGCCGTAAATATCATCACCGATTGAGCCGATAGCCTGGATCCGCTCCGGAAAAAGGGCGGCCATGTTGGCGGTGACATTCGAAGCGCCGCCAGGTGAGTAGTAATGCCGCTCTACCGCTTCCGCCTGCACTCCAGTTTCTACCGACTCCTCCGATCCGCTTGGATCGAGAATCCAGTACGCGTCGAGGCAGAAATCGCCGTAGACACCCGCTTTTACAGTTTTGATGTTTTTCAGGAGGTCTTGTATGCGTTGCTCAGTCATAATCCACCTTTTGTTACAGCTTGGAGACGATAGATCTATAAAATGCAGGAACCGTTTGCTTCTGATCACCCTGTATATAGAAGCCTTTGCCGCCAAAAGCTTCGGGAATCCTGGAAACCACGCTTTTTTGGTCTCTGAAATAGTAACCTTCTTTGCTTTCATCGCCCACATGATCGGGCCGGAGCGCTCGAATATCGAAATCCGCGGTTACAATTCCTTTCGGAACCGATCCGGCGTTTGCGCTCATCGACACGGCTTTCAGCAGCACCTCGGGACCGGTAACGGCGCTTCCTATGTTCAGCACGACGCCTCCTTCTGCCAGGCGGGTAGTTTCAGAAACATAAATCAGGAAATCCCGGCCGCTGCAGCCGCCTTTTGCCTCGCCGTCGAAAGACTCGTGCTGGTCGACAACATCGGTTCCAATCCCGACATGTGCGGTGAAGGGAATCCCCTTGCGATAGCATGCGGCAAGGATGCTGAGCTCGGGGTGTTTGAACTCCCGCAATTTAATTCGGTCGTCCAGCTGCCGGTAGACATCATCTCGAAATGTCGAATCGACGATCATCCGTCCCAAAGATTCACCAAAACCGAGGTGCGACATATTGCCCAGCGATAATGCGGCGTTTATATAAGCGAACTCGGCGGACATACCGAAAAGACCTTTTCCGAGAGCATTCGGGACATCTTCGCTGGTAGCCCCCATTAAAGCCAGCTCAAAATCGTGAATGCATGTGGCGCCGTTTCCTGCAATTAGAGTAACCAGACCGCGATCGATCAGGTCGATAACAATTCGACTAAGGCCGTTTTTAATCAGATGTGCACCCGTGAAGAGAATAACCGGTTTATCTGCTTTTCGTGCTTTAACAACCGCCGATGAGAGCTGCTCGATACCCGAAAATGCAAGTGCGGATGCTTCCTCGATCGCCGATTTCGGTGCAATAAGATGCTCCGCGGTAACCTTGTTCTTTCGCTGCTCAAAAGGGTAGGTTCCAATAATTCGGGGGTCGAAGATTCTATATTTACCTTGATATTTCATGTGCCTCTCTTCAATCGAAAAGACGATTTACGTATAGTATAGGACGAAGCTCGAATCGAAAAGCCAATTTCCACTGGATTCGGGCCATTACAAGGAGATTGCTGAGCGATGCAGAACATCCTTCTCATTATGTCGGATCAGCAGCGTACCGATACGCTCGGATTCACCGGTAAAACGGTTTGCGAAACACCGAACATCGACGCTCTGGCGGCACACGGGGTCTCTTTTGATAACGCCGTTACGCCGTGCCCATTGTGCGGACCGGCACGGGTTTCGATTTTCACCGGTCTCTATCCACATCAAGCCTCGGGGGTATTACTCGAAGATGGGCTCGGTGTTCGCGGCAAAGATGGCGCGGGTCTAGAGACCGACATGATGATTAACGACTCATCTTTGCGGGAGACTCCTCATCTCACAAATCTCCTCAAAGACGCGGGATACTATACCGGCTACGCCGGTAAATGGCATCTCGGTAATGACATCATAGGCAATTGGTTTGAGGATTATTTCGGAGAGGACAATCAGCAATATCTTGATTGGCTTGCCGAAAACAATCTACCCGATGCCTGGCCGTTATCCGATATGGAGGTCCGTTCTACGCGGGTACCACACATGTCGATACCAAGAACAAAGGTAAACGACGCGCCGCCGGAACAGATGAATGATGCATGGATCGCCGATCACTGTATCAGGCGGATTGAAAACCGACCTAAGGAGAAGCCCTTTTTTATCTGCTGCGGATTCAACGGACCTCATCCTCCCTTCAAAATTCCAGAGCCTTACTTTTCAATGTACAATCCGGATGATGTACCCGAGCCGCTGAACTTCCTGCCTGAAAAAGATAAACCTGCCTCCAAGGAAAACAGCTTTTACCGGCAGCTCTGGCGCGATAATGGTGACTCATGGGCTTCCTGGCGGAAGTCCGTCGCGGTGTATTGGGGTTTCTGTAGTTTCATCGATCATCAGGTAGGGAGGCTTGTTGAGTGCTTGAAACAGGAGCAGGCTTACGAGGATACCCTCGTGATCTATTGCTCCGATCACGGAGAAATGCTCGGACAGCATGGGCTTTGGCATAAGATGCAGGCGTATGAGGAATCTCTCCGGGTACCTATGATTTTTTCTCAACCTACCTGGAATTATGCGGTAAGAAGCAGCGCGCTGGTGTCTCTACTCGACATCCCGTCTACAATCCTCAGTGCCGCCGGATTGGATATCCCCGAGAGTTACCAGGGGATTGATCTGTGTAGGGGCATTTTTGATGAAGATTGGGTGCCGGACCGGAACTACCTGTACAGTGAACAAAAACCTCTCGGCGCGTTCCATGGCGAAGTTGACTGGCGGATGATAACCGATAACCGGTGGAAATATATCTGGAACAACGGTGATATTAATGAGCTGTTTGATCTATCGGTGGACCCCG
>JABGPX010000256.1 GCA_018644745.1 Spirochaetales bacterium | reverse complement strand
CAGAGTTTTCCTGAATACCGACTCCCCTCTGCGTAACTGTCGAAAGGCCAGGAATGCCGGTTGCTGCGGTCTCAACATCGACTATAAACGGTACCGCCGCCGGCTGACGCGAGCGGCAGCGGCACATGATCTTCTTCTGTCATTTTGGACAGTCCCTCCAGACAAACACCGGTTTTTTTTCGAAGCGGGTGCGGACAACATTACGACTCGGGACGTGGCGGAGCTGGCCGCGGCCAGACGGGATTTCCTTGACAAGGACAGCCTTACTTGACACCTGAATACAGCAATGAGAAAATGCCGCTCGTTCGAATTATTTAGAAAGCGGCGGTTCTTGGAGATGCCTTATATATGTCGGTAACAGCAATACTTCTCCTGGTAATTTCCGCGGGTACCCATGCCGGATGGAATCTGATTGGAAAGAAAACTCGCTCGGGTCCTGCTTCATTCCTACTTGCCACGGGTTTTGGCGTACTGCTTCTCCTTCCTTTTCTTATCCTGTTTCATGAAGTTATCTCAATCTTTACCCCATCCGTCTGGCTTCTGGTCGCCTGCACAGGCGCATTTCAGGCTCTCTATTACAGCTCGCTGTCCGCCGCATACAGGAAAGGGGATCTGTCTCTTATCTATCCCATCGCCCGTTCCACTCCGGCGGTTCTCGTCGCGGGATTTGCTTTCGCAGTTGGCAGAGGCGATCAGGTCTCCATCCTTGCTCTTTTGGGAATCGCTTTTATTTTTCTTGGGGGATACCTGCTTCCGATGAAGCATTTCAAGGATTTCACGCTGCGCAAATATCTGAATGCTGCTTTCGGCCTGGCGCTGCTGGCCGCGATCGGCACCGCCGGATATTCAATTGTAGACGATACCGCTCTTCGGCTGCTCTGGTCGGATCAAGTCCATGGTATCCCATCGTGGCATATATCATTGGTATTTGCGTTTTTTGAAGGAATGGCGTCAGCCTTTTGGCTGAGCCTATACATCCTTATCAACAAACGGGAGCGGCGGGAATTGGCGTCCCTTACGAAGCCAATCGGAAAGGGTGTCACAGGCGCTGCGCTGATGGGTGTGGGAATATATCTGACATATTCCCTTGTTTTGATAAGTATGGCATTTGTAAAAGATGTAAGTTATGTCGTGGCGTTCCGGCAGCTCAGTATTCCAATCGGGGTAGTTCTGGGTGCGCTTGTGCTCCATGAGAAACTCTATATTCCGAAAATTTCAGGTGCGTTATTGATGTTCGCGGGATTGATTCTCGTTGGATTAGGATAGAAAAACACTATTGGGGAGTTTTATGGGTAATGAAGCTGTTGGTTTTACGGTAATGCCGAAAGTCGTTCTCGAGGATACAACCGTTGCTATTCGGATTGCGCCGGTTCCCGGCGGCCCTGGATTTGACCCTCAGGCTGTCTATGAGCTGACTCAGACTCCGATGGAAGACATCGGCTCTTTCAGTAGTTTCTCCGAAACACGTCAGCCGGTGTTCGAGATCCGGGATGGAGTTCTTCATACGCGGATTACCCTCGAGGGTGAGCAGGAGCACGGTCTTTTCGTTGAGCGGATCGACGGAGAGGAGCGAATCTCAATCGGTGATTTTCGAATCTATTCTGTGGCAGATGATCTTTTCCAGAGACGACCCTACAAGGGAGATCTCCATATACACAGTAACAGGTCAGATGGAAGGGAGGACCCCGGTTATGTCGCGGCGTCGTGCCGCAAAATCGGGCTGGATTTCATGGCCCTTACCGATCACGGTTTGTATGAACCATCAATCGAATGCCAGCAGGCCTTCGTCGATGTGGATGTCGATCTGAGGATCTTCAGGGGGGAAGAAGTCCATCCGCCGGATAATCCTATTCATATTATAAACTTCGGCGGTGAGAGCAGTGTGAATGCACTGTTCAAGGAACCTTCCTACTTCGCAGAAGTATCAGAAATACAGAAAGGTCTAACCGATATCCCCCATGGACTTGACCCATATTATTATGCCTCGAGCCTCTGGTGCTTTGATAAAATACGGGAATTTCACGGCTTGGGAATTTTCTGCCATCCCTATTGGATCGCCAGCCGAAGGTATCATATCCCGGGCGCTCTGACATCAAAGATTTTCGACGAACAGCCTTTCGACGCTTATGAGCTTATCGGGGGATATAATCTAAACGAAGTTGAATCAAACATGCTGCAGGTACTTCGCTACCAGGAAGAGTCCGCCAAAGGACGAGAAGTTCCTATCGTCGGCGTAAGTGACGCCCACGGCTGCGATCGGGGAACATTGTTCGGGTGGTACTATTCGATAGTATTCTCGAAGTCGACTGATCTTCCTGAACTCATCGACTCTGTAAAACAGCAATACTCCGTCGCCGTGGAGCATCTGCCGGAAAGTACCGCGAGAGCCCACGGACCATTGCGATTATCTAAGTACGCCCACTTTTTAATGCGCGAAGTACTGCCAGGGCACGATATGTTATGCCGGGAAGAGGGAGAGTTGATGCTCGAATACTATGCCGGCGACGACTCGGTATCCGGTAAACTCGGGGAGTTATCGGGGAGGGCTGCCGCTTATATCGAATCATGCTTTGCCGCGGGTGTCTGATCGATCAACAGCCGAACCCGGTTGATCAAGTTCGGTATTTTCCGAAATCCATTATCTCATCCAGGGGCTTGCGCTTTTTCTGAGGAACTTCTTCGCTTGACGGATACCCTATGGCAATGAGCAGGGGCACCTCTTTCTTCGAGGGGATTTCCAGCAGTTTTTTTAGTGCCTTCTTATTGAACCATCCGAGCATGCAGGTTCCCAGACCAAGTTCGGCAGCGCGCAGGCAGAAATGCTCCGCGGCTATACCCACATCAAGCAGGTGAAAAGGCGTACCTTTTACCAGGGCTCCAAGACTGCTCGAAAGGTTCGGGCGCTCGGTTATCAGCGCGACGATGACAGGTGCCTGCTGCACAAAAGCGTTTATAGGAATTCCGGCAGTTGTTGTTAACGGGGCGATCTTGCGCACCAGGTCGGGTTCATCCGCGACCACGAAATGCCATGGCTGGGAGTTGCACGCGGACGGAGCGAGCCGGGCCGCCTCAACACATTCCTGCAGTTTTTCTCTTTCTACCGGTGTATCGCTGTAGCTTCGGACGCTGCGCCGCTTGTTTACCAGTTCTCCGAAGGTCATTGCCATTCATTTACCTCAACCTGAAAAAGAGCCCCTTCACGGGGAAGATTAAGCCACAAACCGAGCACCGGCTTATTTGTAAGCTTGTGATCGACAATATAATAACCCTCGTTGGTCTCGACAAGCAGGGTAATCTGTGGAAGAAATTGACTTGTAACTTCATGTGTGTATAATACACACATGAAGAGCTCGGAAATCATGAAGGTACTCAAACAGGATGGATGGTTTCTGCATAATGTACGTGGCAGTCATTATCAGTTTAAGCACCACACTAAGGCGGGCAAGGTTACTGTTCCCCATCCGAAAAGCGATTTACCCTGGGGTACCGTAAAGAGTATTTTCAAGCAAGCTGGTATTAAAGGGAGTATATAGATGAGATACCCGGTATTTATTGAACAAGACGAGGGTAGTGACTTTGGCGTTACGGTTCCGGATCTGCCGGGTTGCTTCTCCGCGGGAGCTACGCTCGATGAGGCATTGGAAAACTCTGAGGAAGCAGTCCTCACACACATAGAAGGATTATTGATGGATGATGATCCGATTCCCGTACCAACCGCTATTGATCGCATATCACATGCCAAAGACTTTTCAGATGGTATCTGGGCAATTGTCAATTGTGACTTAAGCCTGCTCTCGGAACGGTCAAAGCGTATAAATATCACTATGCCCGAAAAGGTAATCACCAAGATCGACGCTTTTGCTTCCCAAGAAAGGGAGTCACGCTCCGGATTTCTCGTTACAGCCGCTCTTGAATATATAAGTACTCATTCAGAAAGATGATTCATCTTCAGCGGGATACGGATCGGCGTTCTAATCAGCGATAAGGGCAAGAAAGCGATAGAAATAGATCACGAAACCGGCGAAGTGGTTCTCAGATTCAAAATTGGTTGAGTAGATACGCACAACCGCAATTCCCGATAGAGCGTCTCTATTTACTGCTACTTTGACATCCGGCATATGCGAAAAACCCCGATTCTATACTTAGTTGCATACAGTCAGACGAATAGAATGTGGGTTTTTCGATATGCCTTATATATAACTTGCTTACTCGGGATTGTTTTTCTATATTTAAAATACAATTTACAAGGAGTATCTCATGAAAAAAATAGTGCTGTGCCTGCTGGTATGTATAGCAATTGTTTCCTGCGCCTCTTCCGAAAAAGACCCGAACGCCGCTGCGCCGACTGCTTATGCCGGATACGCGTCCTGGCAAAAGGTGAACGATCAGCCAATTACCGGTGATGCAACCGGGGTTCTCGGGAAGGCCCATGAAGGCACTGATGGTTTTCGAGAAGTATATGTGAATTCTACCGGCGCCGCGGTATCAACAGGCGGAGCCGCTCTTCCGTATCCCAAAGGAACGGTAATTCTGAAAGAAGCTTTTAAAAACTCCGATGGCTCAAAAGGTGCCCTTACGGCAGTTACTGTCATGGTAAAACGGGAAAATGGATACGATGCGGGAAATGGCGATTGGGAATATATCATGCTCAATTCCAAGATGAAGGTAAAAGGACAAGGCAAAATAGGAGCCTGCATATCCTGTCATCTCGCGGCTGACAACGACCAGGTTTTCACCGACAACCGTTAGGACTGTATTGAAATAGCCGTGGTCTCAGGCACCCGAAACCATAGCGGCCGAACAGCAAAGGCCGCTATGCGGCTGAGGGTCAAGGGCAGATCAGCGACCTCACCCCGTCGCCATGTGCTCCCAGGCGTTTCAGTACGTTGTTTATCTCATCTGCGTCAAGCGCGAGACTCTCAGTGACGATATTG
Organism: Spirochaetales bacterium; assembly: GCA_018644745.1. The sequence continues at coordinate 4,680 of JABGPX010000256.1, read as the reverse complement.
CTGTAGTCGAGCTTTCCTTTAGACGCGAACTCGAATATTTCCGTGATTTCGGACAAGTGATGATCCGACACTCCTATAATTTCTCCTTCCTTACCAACCAACTGACTATATGAATCCACCGATATCGGTACCTTGCATATCCCGGCAACCGCGGCGCGGCCCATGTTCGCCAGGACCGATACAGCTTGCTCAATGGTCGTTTTTAAGCCGATGAGCTCCAGAGCTACGTCGACACCGGTGCCGTCGGTCTGTGCCATGATCTGCTCTACCGGATCGGCGACAGCGGGATTAACCGCTACCGCGCCGAGGGAGTTTGCCTTTTCTAACCGGCCTTTATTAATATCTACAGCAAAAACTTCTTCTGCGCCGAGTATATAGGCCAGTTGTATTGCTGACATTCCCAGGCCGCCCACTCCAAATACCGCCACGCTCTCGCCTGGAAGCATTCTGCTTTTTTTCAGTGCATGGAAGGATGTGGCGGTAGAACACATCATCACAGCGCCGGTCTTGAAGTCTATTGATTCCGGCATGCGTACAGCGTTTACCGAAGGAACAGTTATATATTCCGCCCATCCGCCGTCGGTGTTCTTTCCTATCATCTCTGCCTTGCCGCAGAATTGCTCGTTTCCGGATGTACAGTAGGAGCAGACGCCGCAGAATCTCATGTAGTGTACAGCAACTGATTCGCCGACGCGCCGGCTGCTGATATTCGATCCGGTGCTTTCTATTGTTCCGGCAATCTCATGGCCCGGGGTAATCGGCAGCTGTGCCGGCGGAGCGATTCCTGATCGGTAATGTTCATCCGAGTGACAGATTCCAGCCGCTTTTATCCGGATCAGCACATCATCTTCATTGCAGACGGGTATAGGAAGCTGTGCTTCTACGACAGGATTCCCCAACTCTGCTATGCGGATCGCTTTCATTGTGTAACTCATGAATACACTCTTATCACACCGCCGTTGGGCGACTCAAGATGACATGATAGGGTATGTAGCACTGCAGAAAATAGTCTATCTATAGATAGACTATTGTGGTCTAAACATCTATAAATATATAGACTAAAAGACTGAAAAAGTCTATTTTTATATAGATGTAAAGGATTCCGAACCGGGAGGTGTAAATGTGAAAGCAAAACTGAAGAATCTAACCAGGGAGCAGTTAGATAGCACATTGGAGAAATTTGTACCTTTGAAACTGGTGAATCCTCCGAGAAAAGGATGGATTCGTGCTATTCGAGATGCGCTTGGGATGACTGGGGAGCAGCTTGCTAGACGACTACATACTAATAAACAACGTGTCAGCCGTATAGAACACGATGAAATGCTTGGAAATGTCACACTTAAGACGTTGAGGACTGTAGCTGATGCTCTGGATTGTGAATTTGTCTATGGTTTTGTGCCTGGAAAGAGCCTGGAACATACAGTACAAAATCAAGCAACGCTCGTTGCCGTGAATCGTATGTCTCAAAGCAATCAAATGATGCGGCTGGAAAAACAGGAACTCAGTAATTCCGAAAAAGCAAAAGCAATAGATTTCCTCGTCAGAGATATTGTCAGTACAATGCCAAAATCGTTATGGGATGAAAAATGATAGGATTAGATTATCCTGAAGGTGCAACACCTCTCGATCCAAATGAATTTGAAGGACTGATCCCAACCCATATTACAAATAAAGCAGAACTTGACAGATGGGAGCAAGACAATATTATTGAAGCATTGACATGGCTGAAAGACCATAAGCCAAATAATGTTTTGAACGAGAAATTTATCAGGTCTTTGCATAAAAGAATGTTTTGCGATGTTTGGAAGTGGGCAGGGCAATTTCGGACAAGTGATAAGAACTTAGGCGGTCCTTGGTTTAGAATTGCGGTTGACCTTAAAATATTGTGCAATGATGTTGAATATTGGGTAGAGCATCAAACTTTCTCCGAAGATGAAATAGCAGCAAGATTCCACCACCGCCTTGTTCTCATACATCCGTTTCCAAATGGCAACGGAAGACATGCCAGATTGGCGGCTGATATTCTTCTGGAATATGTTCTCAATAAATCACCTTTTTCTTGGGGTAGGGCTAATCTTTTAAAACACGGCAATGATAGGAAAAAATATATTGTTTCACTGACCGCTGCTGACAATGGAGATTATAGCCTCATGCTGAAATTTGTTAGATCTTGATTCAGGCCACCGCCGTTGGGCGACTCAAGACGACATGATAGAATGAGTCTTCCAGGGGGTAAGATGAAATCAGACAGACCGAACATCATTTACATACTTGCCGACGACATGGGCTATGGCGATATGGGATGTAACAATCCTGATTCAAAAATCCCGACTCCAAATCTCAACCGGCTTGCATCACAGGGTATGCGGTTTACCGACGCTCACGCCGCTTCGAGCGTATGCACTCCGAGCCGCTACTCAATACTGACCGGCCGATACTGCTGGCGTACATCGCTGAAGAGTGCGGTTTTGTGGCCGTGGGATCCGCCGTTGATTGAATCGGATCGACTTACCGTCGCCGGCCTGCTGAAGAAGCAAGGGTATAAGACCGGGTGTTTTGGAAAGTGGCATCTCGGTCTGTATTGGGAGACCCTCGATGGAGAACCCGCCAATAAAGGAACCAAAGTCGGTGAGTTTGCGCCTGAGGTTCGCCGGGAGCTTGGGAAAAATATCGACTACAGCAAGCCGATTCATGGAGGACCGATAGATTGCGGCTTTGATACCTACTTTGGAGTCGATGTACCGAATTTTCCGCCATATACTTGGTTTGAGCAGGACCGCTTGGCTGCGCAGCCCGAACTGGAAAAACCTGATGAAATGTTTGGTCATCCGGGGCGAATGATGCCCGGCTGGACTCTCGAGGGTATGATACCCGAATTGACCGCCAGATCGGAAAAGTTTATAGAAACGGCAGGACCAGAGCCCTTTTTTCTTTATCTCCCGTTAACTTCGCCTCACTATCCTATCGTTCCGAATAAGCAATTCATTGGTCAAAGCGGAGCGGGTATATATGGGGATTTCGTCTGCGAAGTGGATTGGATTGTCGGCAGGATTATGAGCGCTTTGGAGCGAAACGGTCTCACCGATGAAACACTGCTCATTTTTACAAGCGACAATGGCCCTGAATGCTCCGAGGCCGCCGGGGGAGGAGTCTATGAGAACGCACGAAGGTTTGGCCACTACGGAATGGGGCATCTGCGCGGTGTTAAACGCGATACCTGGGAAGGCGGCCACCGGGTTCCTTTCATAGCTCGCTGGCCGGGTGTTACACCGGCGGGCTCAGTCTGCGATCATCTCATCTCTCTCGGTGACCTGCTGGCTACATGCGCCGAACTCACCGGCGTTGTGCTTGGTGATGGGGATGGAGAGGACAGCATCAGCATGCTTCCCCTCCTGAAGGGAGTGGAGGGAGTTGCCGGGCGAAGCGCGATGATTCATCATAGCTGTTCCGGAGATTTCGCCGTACGCAAAGGTCATTGGGTGTTTATCGACTCACCCAGCGGAGATGACAATGTCGAGCCGGAGTGGTTCAAGAAATTACGAGGTTATGTGCCTCATGATTTTGCCGGTGAATTGTTTGATCTTCGCGGCGATATCAGCGAAGCATCAAACCTCTACGGGAAGTTTCCCGATGTGGTCAATGAGCTGTCGCAGCTGCTCGAGGAGAAAAAGGCAGGTGACGATATTGTCCCATCGAGCTCCGGGGTGTTAGAATCAGAATAGAATTCACGGAGGGTGTTATGGCTCGCAGACAGATTAATTTTGATAAAACAGAAATCGTGGTCGGTTTTGCCGCCGGGAAAAAGTACCAGGTCTTAAATTTGAGTTATGCTGATATACAGCGCATTCAGTTTGACTCGTGCACCGAGATGAAATTATTTAGAAAGGTCCCGTCCGAGAAAATTACAATTCAAACAGGCAAGAGAAGCGAACCGATTGTCTATACCAAGTTGAAGAATGAACCGTTTTGGGAAGAGTACAAGAAAGGTTTTACGAAATTTGCGGAAAACAACAACATAACTTTTGCTGATAATTCCTGACTTTACCTGCCGGATCCGGACGTTGAAACTCTTGCAATAGCTGGAGCTTCCTATTCTATCTCACCCATTCGGTATCCAAAGCCCGGGTGTCCGACCACGGTGTTCAAATCTACCGTGCCGTCGTTCCGCTTATATAGACCCGGATGCACTTTTGCTTCGGCGAGCGATGCTTCCGGATAAAACTGCACGCTGTTGGTTTCCGCTCCCATGATAGTGCCGGCGTGAAACCCGAGCTGCAGATGGGATACCTGGGCAAGGCTCGGATTTGTAAGATCCTGTACCATCAGGCCCATACCATGAGCTTTTGCCCAGCAGAGTGAAAGAAGAGCGCCGGTCTGGGTTTTGCAGGTTTTCAACGCTACGCCGTTCCAGCCGAGAGAATTGCCGAGGCGGACGAGCTTCCAGTCGTGGGCGCTTTCGTCCATATATAATGGTTTTCGAGCGGATAGGCTGTGTACGTCGATGGGATGAGCTTCCAGATCATAGGGGAAGGGCTGCTCCACATACAGCACCATGCCGTATAACCGGGGATGTTCCCATTTGAGTCTATCCAGGAGCCGATTCACAAAATCCGGTTCTTTTACCTGGCAGTTGAAATCCAGACTCAACCAGTGAGCCTGATTCTGTATCGCTATCTTTCC
>JABGPX010000010.1 GCA_018644745.1 Spirochaetales bacterium | reverse complement strand
CGTTTGAACCCTCGCTGCGCTGCTGCTGGTAGCCACCCGAATCCGATTGTCCGCCCCGGTTTCCGCCGAGAAGCTGCAATTCGCTTGCAACAACCTGAACCCGGCTTCTTTTCTGACCATCTTTTTCCCAACGATCCTGCCGGAGTTCGCCTTCGATTCCGACCTGTTTTCCCTTGACAAGATATTGGTTGATAGCCTCTCCCCGCTTTCCGAACAATACAATGTCGAAAAAATTCACTTCCTCTCCCCATGTATCGCCGGTCTTCTTACTATAATTGACCGCAATTGAGAAGGCGCAGACTGCCATTCCTCCGCTGGAATAACGCAGTTCCGCATCTCGGGTGAGTCTTCCGATAAGTACAACTTTGTTTATGTCTGACATAATAAACCTCGAACCGGTACTACTGTTCTTTGCGAATGAACAGATGCTTGAGAACCGGCTCCATAAGTTTAATTGATTTGGACATTTCGTCGATTTTTAATGGATCGATTTCTGCTTCGTAAAAATAATAGTGCGCCCGGGTTTCTTTCTTAACTTCGTAAGCAAGTTCCCTTGAACCCATATCATCTTCTTTAACAATCTTCGCTTCTACTCTATCAAGTTCAGTTTTTACAAGCTCTTTGCCTTTAGCGAAAAGCTCGTCTTCCGGTCGGAAGACAAAAATAGCCTCGTATGCTCTCATAGTTCCTCCTTGTGGACTTTGATCCTGCCTTCTTTCGTCTTTTAACAGGATAAAGAGGCGGAACAAAATTACCACGCAGCTAAACCAGTGTCAAGTCAGCCCAGTTTTGCACCGATTATAAAGGCAGTAGTTATGGCAGAAAAACTCTATTACGATGACAATATCTTCTATCTCAATGAAATCATCACCACCATCGATGATGCGGTTCAGCTGGATATCGACTCGGACCTTTTTTCGGACAAAATGGTAGATGACATCCTTTTTGTTGAGTCCACCCTCGCGCGGCTGTATGGATCACTCAGCGAAAACGAGCTGCTTATTCGGCGCACGGAACATCTACGCAGGATACTCAGATCCAAGCAGAAATTCACCGAACTACTTGAAGGGATTGTGCAGCAGCGGGTAACGATAGCTTCCGAGCTTGTTCCTTTTTTCCCGAAATTCCGTGAGCTTGTTTATGAACAGCAGCGGCATATCGAAGAGATTCGCAGCATGCTCAATACTACCGCGGCTTCAGTTGATCGAAACGAAGACATGGTTTCTCCGGAAGAATACCGGATACTCATGGAAGACGGTTCAGAAGAAACTGTTTAGCAGCGCTATAAATTTATCCTGAGAAAGTACATCATAACCCATATTCAGCCATTCATTTTCGATATATCCCCAGTCGGCGAGGTAGCATTGTATCCTCGTATCAACAGGGCCGCCAAAATGATCAATTTGGTCGTCCACAAATATCGCATTTCCGGAAGAATCTCCTAAAATCTCACCAATGATATCGAGTTTTCTGTCGGTACCGGAGCATATTATTTTATCCCGATTCCATTCCAGGCCTCCAGCAAGCGCAATTTCAAAGGCAAAATCGACCTTCTTAGTGGTCAGAATCCAACTGTCTCCGGATGCCTTTTTCAGCGCGGCCATAAGCCGTGGATATATCGAATTTAATTCCAGC
>JABGPX010000641.1 GCA_018644745.1 Spirochaetales bacterium | reverse complement strand
GCTTCGAGATCCCCCGCCTGGACGAACTCGACAAGCGGAGTTCGGGATTTATCGAGCAGGTGCTTTAGATCTCAAAGCCATTTTGAGCTTCGCTCTGATCCCGCCGGTGAATCCCGAAATACTCCTCAGAGGACCGGAGAAAATCGTGTCCCTTTTGTGAAACAGGAGTGACACCTTCTCGTATCAGATGATCCCCTCCAACGGCTTCATCCCCACGACCCGGAACTGAAAAAACCATCTCTTTGAGGTGGTTTTTTCAGTTCTGATCGATATTGGAAACCTCTCCGAAAAAAGCTTCATGCCATTATCAGCACTCGACTTACCCAACCGAAGCAACCCCTTTCATTGCTGTCCTCAGCCATCGGCCAAATAAATTTCCTGTCAGCGGGTGCACCTTTTGCTGAATACCCATCGACCGCCCCTCTCCTCCAAAAACGCCAATAAAAAAAAAGAGCTCCGGGAGAGTGGCGCACCTCGATGGAGATTACTGTGGCAACGAATCAGCTAACAACAAACGAGACAGTCAAAAATAGATACTCCCGCCTGGACCATCTCTGGAAGTGGCGAGAGTCAACGGGAAAACCAACTGTCTTTGAACACGTCCACCTGCCGGACGACAGACAGGAATTCCTCAAGCCGACGACAGAGATGCTGAGCCGGGAACTGAGGGACGCACCTGACGAGTGCCGCGGTCAGGCCATCGCCTACTTCCAGGTGGGTGACAGGGCTTTTGCCGAGGGGCACTACAGGGACGCCGCCAGCGCATACCTCGCCTCCGGAGCGGAAGCCTCAAGCCTGTCCGCACACCTGGCGTGCGGCGTGGCCAAAATAATGGTATCCGAATTGAGAGCCGCCGTCGAACTGTTCGAAGCGGGACGCGTGCGTGCACAAGCACGACAGGTGCCCCCCTTCGAAGCCGCTTTCGATATAAATCTGGGGCAGGTCTATAGTGATCTCGGTGAAATGGAACGCGCCAGGAGGGCACTGGAAATGGCTCTGGTGCTGAGCCGGAAGATGCGGGATGTATCTCTGGAGATGCTATCCCTGGCCCAGCGCAGATTGTGCTCCTTCACCAGGGGAGAATACGGAGAAGAGAGCAACAACCACTGTCCTTCGGCATTTGCACATGGTAATGCTCCTCATTATCCACCGTCCCGTGACCCAGCATCCGACGAATCATCCAATGCTGGTTGATCATCTCGTGGAAACAATCATAGCTCCAATTCCATTACCAACCTCAATATATTTACCCCTTTTCAACTAACAGACTCGGATATGTCGCCTCTCACAGATAACCTCCAAGCGCCGCCGAAAAATGGCCGCCCCCCGATTCTGGGCGAAAAGGGAGTTAATGGCCACAGCAATGCCCTTGTGGAGGAATTTCAGGGACCGGGTTTCCGCTTCGTGCGCGCGTTCCTCTTGGTGATTCTGCTGCTGGTGAGCTCCCTGCTGATACTGGTCGGATTTTTGAGTTGGTATTTCAGCATGGATGTAACCGTAGAAGGAAAAGGAGTAATCGAGCCGCAGCACCGATACCTGGTGAAGGCCCGGATTACGGGGATCATCAAGCAGATCCACGTGCAGACCGGGCAGCAGGTGCAGGCAGGGGATCTGTTAGTCACACTGGATGATACGGAGTGGCGCACTGAACTGGCCAAGATAGAGGCAGATCTGGAAATAAACCAGAGCCGGATGCGGGAAATCGAAGTGGCAATGCAGCAGGAGCGCACGATCCGCCAGGCCGAGGTGACGCAGGCAAAGCTGGAATGGGAGCGCATGCAGTTCGAGTTGGAACGGATAGTGGCCGAGCAGACGCTCTCATCAAATGGAACCCTTTTTCCGCGGAGACCCCTCGAGGAGTTAATGCCGGTTCGACAGGCCCAGGCCATGCTGAAGCAACGGGAGGCGGGTCTGGCATTGGCGCGGCAGCGACTCCGGGCTGTAGATGGACGCAGGCAGGAGATAATGACACTGGAGAAGCTGGATGGAAAACTGGAACAGGATCGGTTACAGCTACAGCACCAGTTAGAATGTAGTGCAATTCGGGCGCCGATGACCGGGACTGTACTGACCGATGCCCTGGAATACCGACAGGGAGATCATCTCCAAGCTGGTGAAGCCGTGCTGGAGATAGCCGAAATGGAGAAATGGCAGGTCAAAATTATGATACAGGAGGTGGATAAACCCAAAGTAAGAGAAGGGCAGATAGTGAAACTTTACGTGAATGCTTTTCCCCACATCGAGTACCAGATTTTTAGTGGGGCAGTGGCAGAAGTCCCGAGTAAACCAGAATCGGATATGGCTACAGATGGCGTGGTAGTTTATCCGGTTAAAGTGGCAATCCAAGATGCGCAAGTGACAAATGGAGAGAAAGTGTACTCTTTGGCTTATGGGATGAGTTCGGATGCTAAAATCGTGGTTGAAAGAGGGCGAATCATTGAGATAATATGGCGGAAACTGCTACGAGGTGCCGGAAAAATGGGGAAACACAACTTTCACGTGACTAGCGATGAATTGCCATCTTTATCCTCAAAAAGCACAAACGACACAGATATGCGAATTAATAATCGACGCTCGGTATTCAATAAAGAAACGGATTCGCAGTGAAGCAGGTATTCAAAATCATCCAACTGCTGCGGCCTTATTGGAAATATATTGGCCAATCTCTGATGGTAGGAGTGATGATTTCCTTTCTCAGCCTGCCAGGACCTTACATCACCAAGTTGCTACTTGACGATGTGTACCCTCACCAAGATTTCACCTTGCTCCACTTCGTCCTGTTAACTGGAGCGATCGTAGCCGTCTTCTCAGGGCTGGTACAGGCGCTGAGCGGCCACTTTGGACGAAGGGTAGGAATCGGCATGAATCTCGACTTCCAGTCCCGGTTCTATCGTCACATCCAGGAACTTGATTTCGCTTTTTTCGACGGCCGGAAAACCGGCGAAATTCTGGCCCGCTTCAATGATATGCAGGCCTCGATTAGTCAGGTAATCGGCATGATCAATGCCATTGTCATGAACAGTCTGCAGTTGCTAATCTTTCCTGCCGTGCTCTTCTGGATCGACTGGCGGTTGGCGCTTATTAGCCTGGTGGTACTCCCTTTCGACACCACGCTGGCGACAGTCACACGTAGCCGCTACCGTCGGTTTTCGCAGCGGATTGCCGAAGAGTCGGCAGAATTGTCGGCCAAGGCCTACGAATCACTTGCCAGCATTCGCACGGTCCAGGCGCTGGGATTGGAGAACCGTTTCCTCAAAAGATTGCGGGGGCTGTTTTTACGGGTGGCAGATTTGCAGATAACAGTCTCGTGCCTACAGAATGGGACCGGTTTCATTGGCGGATTTTTCAGAGCAGGGGGCAATCTGGCGTATGGTTGGTATGGATGGACACAGGTACTGGATGGAAATCTATCAGTAGGCACATTTATGGCGTTTTCCGGGTACGTGGGTTTTCTGTACGGGCCGATCGAAAATCTGATCAGCCTGATCCCCAAACTCGAAGTGGCCCTTGTCCACACCAGGCGGTTTTTGGAGATATATGAGTTGGAACCGGCAGTCCAGGACAACCCCGAAGCAACCATTCTAGGCAATACACAGGGAAGAATTGAATTTCGCGATGTGAGCTTCAGCTATGGAGATATAGCAATCCTGCGCGATATCAACTTCGAAATCCCAGCGCGCAGTTGCGTCGCCGTGATAGGGAGGAGCGGATCAGGCAAATCTACACTTGTCAAACTGATTCCCCGCTTCTACGACCCTGGCCAGGGTTACGTCGCCATCGATGGGAAGGATATTCGCCAGTACCGGTTGAAATCACTACGCCAGGAAGTGGGATTCTCGCTGCAAGGCAGCCAATTGTTCCAGGGGAGTATCTGGGAAAATTTGACCTTCGGCCGGGATATATCCCTCCGCAATGTAGAAGATGCTACCCGTGCGGCGCACATCCACGAGTTTGTTACCTCGCTGCCGGAAGGGTATCACACGGAGGTGGGTGAAGGAGGCAGCGGACTATCAGAAGGTCAAAAGCAACGGTTAGTCCTGGCACGAGTGCTGCTACTCGATACCCCCATTCTGATTTTAGACGAGCCCACCTCTGCGCTGGATGTGGAATCAGAATTCCACGTGCGTGAGGCGCTGAAGGTGGCCCGGGAAGGACGGACGACGATCATCATCGCACACCGACCGATAACGATCCAGGATGCAGACATGACGATCGCGCTGGATGATGGGCGAGTTGTAGCGGGAGGAAAAATGAATAAGGAAATGGCCGCGGGAAGCTTTTTTATTAAAGGAGAAGAATTATGAAAGTGCGACTTGTTCCTAAAAGGCTGCAGTCTCCAGACGGAGATCGGGCTAAAGTTTACGCTTATGAGAAAGCGCTTGACTGGCTCAGCCTAGATCCCTCCAGCGCATATCGAGGAATGGAGGGCGCAATGAAGATGGGCGAAGATATTTTTAATGATTATAATGACGATGGCAAATTCGAGATCTCAAAAACGCGAAACGACAGAGGGGTTGAAATGACGGTCAATTATATCCCTCCAGTTTCTAATCGTGTAGAGATAAAGCCCGATAGTGTCATTCTCTACCAGACAACACAACTGCCAGGGAATACAGGTTCAGTTGAGACACGGACAGCAGTACCTACGCAATAAATACATATCTGGACTATAATCCAAAATCTTCCCGCGGCCAAAAATGATACAAAGAGCTATTTATAAAAATTTGATTGGGGGTTTCATCCTTTTTTCAGGTTTGAAAATCAGTGAAATTGTATACGGCTTTATCTTTAACCTCGAAAGAAGTATTACCAATCTCGAAGATGCTTTATTCAAATCAATCATTGATATCTTTTTTATTTTTTTAATGCTATTTATATGGTATAGATTCAAAATCTATTTTCAGATTCAAAGACGGCAAACATCTTATTCGACCATTTTTTTATATTTTTTGATTGGCTTATTATTTAGGATTCCTGATGCCATTTATGCTCTCAGGTGGGGGAATTTATTTACTTACGAAGATTACAAGTTTTTTTTCATTATTCAATGCTTTGGAGCATTGATTGAAGCCCCAATCGTCGAAGAAATTTTATTCAGAGGGATCTTCTTTGTAACATTGATAAGAATTCACAGATTTTGGGGATATATTTCATCCAATATTCTCTTTGTTTTATGGCATATTTCATTTTCAAAACTATTTGGTGATGGAATATGGACAATTTCTCCAACATATTCCCTTTCTCTATTTATATCAGGTTTATTTGCATCAGTGCTATATGAAAAGACTGGAGATATTAAGGTGCCCATAGTATTCCACTTTTGTTTGAACCTAATCCCCAAAAGTGCCCAATTGATAAGTTATCATTTCGGACTTTTCTAATGAATTTTATAGCAACCAAATTTCTTCCAGAAAATGCGGCTACACTCGCCGTTTTTCTCAATAACCAATACCAAGAGCATTGGTCTCTTACCTCATTGGCCTACATGCGTGAGTCAAAAATTAAACCAATTATCACTCCCGCCGAACTCATGGCTGCAGATCAACTCCCCAATCGCATCGGCACATACCTGCTCTGGCACGACGGACAGATCATATCCATGCTACAGATCGACGACAAATGCGGAGATGGCCAAGTTGCTGTCTTTTCCGGAGCAGAGACACATCCAGATTATCAGAAAAGGGGCACTTTCTGGCGGCATTTAGGTAATCAGTGTTTGCGCGAGATGTGTACTCGTGGATTTGAGCGATTGGAGGCGATCACCTGGTTTTTTAACCGGAAAGGCATCCCACTTTATAAGCGGATAGGTTTTCGAGCACTTCCCGGTACTCACCTGATCATGGAAAATTATCTGCCAGCCATTCTCCGACAGCCAATGGCGAGAGATTTCTTCACCCGGCACGATTTTATCCGCACCCTGAAGAATCGGCGCAGTTACGGTTACGATAGTGAATCGATACAGAAGTTGAATCTGTTTATCTATCACTGGCAGGCTAAAGGGGATGAGTTGATTGTGCGCGTGGATTGGCAGCGGAAGCAGATTTTCTCCATACAGGCGAGCAAAAGGAACATGGTCGAAGAGATGGAAGCCACTAAACTGAGAGCGACCGGATGAAACTGAAATTAACCCACCTGTCCGACCAGGATGTTCAAATCGCCGTCATCGACAGCGGCATCGATCCCACCCACCCAGGAGTCGGACATGTACCGGAAAAGGCGAGGATCTCGATTGAGGCGAATGGACAGATCGAATCCGCTATAGATTCCCCTCCGTGCTCCGGCCATGGCACCGCCTGCGCCGGCATTATCCGGCAGAAAGCTCCCGTCATCGCCCTTTATAGTATCCGCATCTTCGACGAATCCCTGATCGCCGACGGCCACGCCCTCATCACCGCCATCCGTTGGACCATCGAACACCAGATGGATGTCGTCAACCTCAGCCTGGGCACCACCGATATCACCTTCCGCGACGAACTCGCCGACGTCTGCCGCCAGGCTCGCGAGGCCGGAATCATCCTGGTCGCAGCTGAACACAATGAGGGTAGAGAAAGCTATCCGGCCGTCTTCTCCGACGTCATCGGCGTCACTGGCGGAAAAGTGCAGGGTCGATTCGGCTACTATTATCGCCCAGGTGAAAAAATAGAATGTGTGGCCCGAGGCGACATGCAGCGCGTCTGCTGGACGCATCCGCGCTACATCATGGTTTCGGGTACAAGCTTCGCCGCACCGCACATAACCGGCATCGTCGCCCTCATCCGCCAGGCGTATCCTGGCGCCTCCCTGGAACAGGTGCGCGAAATCCTCCAGGCCAACACCCTGGAAGGGAATCCGGAGCTTTCCCAGAACACAGATCAACCACATGTTCCCGTGTCCAGTCCGGCTCCCGCAGCTGTCACCCATTCTGATCCATTCAACCCCCACAAAGTCGCGCTCTATCCTTTCAATAAGGAAATGCACGCCCTGGTGCGCAGCACCGATCTTCTCAATTTCCGCATAATTGGCATAGCCGATCCTCCGGGCAAAAGGCTGGCGGGCAAAGATGCTGGCGAAGCACTCGGCATCCAACCGATCGGAGTGTGCATCCAACCCCGTCTGCACGCAGCCCTGGATGGGGCGGATACTCTGATCCTGGGCTACGTCGATCAACTGAGCCGCATCGGCAAAAAAGATCTTCTGCGACAATCGATTCAGACCGCCCTGGATCACAACTGTCACATCTTCAGCTTTCTCACCGTTCAGAGGGATACCTACGGCGATCTGTATGAGCAGGCAGAGAAAAAGGGACTGCACATCACCTTTCCATCCATTTCTCTCAAAGAAGCGCAGTACTCAATCCAGGCCGGTTCCCCCCATGGCCCTGTTGATGTACCGGTATTAGGCATCTTCGGCACCAGCGCACAACAGGGAAAATTCACCCTGCAATTGGCTCTGCGTCGCCAACTCCTCCAGAAAGGCTACAAGATCGGCCAAATCGGCACCGAGCATCATTCCGCCCTATTTGGAATGGACTTCTCCTTCCCCATAGGATACGCCACTCCACTGAGTCTACCCGTGCAATGGTATGTCCCTTATCTGGACTTCAAGATGCGCGAAATCTGCCATCAGACCCATCCCGATATCATCCTGGTCGGTGCTCAATCGGGAACCATCCCTTACGACGTGCATGAGCACAGCACGCACTCTCTCTCCTCCATCGCCTTCCTCCTGGGCACCAAGCCTGATGCCTGCATCCTGGTGGTCAACAGCATCGATGCCGATGCCTATATCCAAGACACCATAGACGGGATTCGGACACTGACCAAAGCCCCGACTATCCTGCTGGCCATGAGCGACAAAGAAAAGCACATCCGCGCCGCCTACGGTCGCACCTTTATCAAACCGCGCCTGATGACACCTGAGGAAATCGACGGAAAATTGCGCCACCTGGAAGATCGCTTCGGATTGCCTGCCGTGGGAATCCTCTCCGCAGAAGGGCAGCAACAGGTGGTAGAAACAGTGATTAATCACTTTGCAACCGATGATGAGGAAACATTATGCCAGATGAAGCGAGCATAAAACAACAGGTAAAACAGACCATTGTTAAAGCTCTCCAGCTCGAAGTAGATCCTGATGAAATCCCGGATGACGAAGCGCTTTTTGGAGAAGGCCTGGATGCAGACTCGATTGCTACCCTGGAAATCGTTTTTGCCCTTGAGCAGGAATTCGACATCGAGGTGGAGGACGAGGAGCTGCGGGTGGAGTTGTTCGCTTCCGTACAATCACTGGTCACATATGTCATCGACAAGTTAAGAAAAATGGCTAAAGAACAGGCAATATCAGAAAAATCTCCATGGCATCCAGGACAGACACCTCCCAGAGAAACCTTCAGTAGATCGTCGATGTATCTCCCTACCCCAAAAAAAGAAATCAGCCAATATGACGCTGGAATCGAAACAACCGGAGATACGGACGCTTGCCCCGTCAGAAGCCATGAACAGTAAAAGATTGCCCATCAACAGCCGCCCTCCTCTGATCGGCAAACTCAAACATGCCTATCCCCTCTCGCTCCTTTCTACCAGTGACACCTATCTTCCCTGGTTTTTCAGCAACTATATCCAACTCTTCTATCCAAAAGCCAGAGGTTTCCCATACGCGACAGTCGATTTCTTCCACCCACCACAATACCCCTCCCTTCCTCTACTCGACACCCAACTTTTCGATAGAAGCGTTCTGGAAAAAATAGGGCCAGCTTCGCTGAGCAAATTCCTGATGCGTTGCCTAGATGATGAGCTGTATGTTCGGCTCTATGTCGACGAGTTCTTCATCCCTGATAGATCCGCATACAAACGAGCCTATATGCCCCACAGATTGCTTCTCTTCGGATATGATCGATGCCTGTCATGCTTCGACACAATAGGTTTTCTGAAGAACGGTCGATATGCCGTCTCTCAAGTTCATTCTGCCGATTTAGAAAGAGCCTTTTATTCCACCAGACTTATGGAAGAAATTCACGAGAGAGAGAGAGGAGAAAGAGATCCTGCTCTGGGCAATCTTGCAGAAATATGGCTTGCCCGCCTCAAACCTGGGAGGCAGTGCCAATTCGATCTCCAGCTCGTAATTGAGCAACTCGTCGATTACCTGTCATCGAAGAATACGGCCATGCGGTTTCGTATGCTAGATACATCCTATTACGGGCAGGAAGGCTCTGGAATGGATGTTTATGGATGTATCCGCCGTCGCCTTGAGTATTCGCTGGAACATCCAGATTTTTGTGATTTCATCTCTCTGCACATTCTGTGGGAACACAAAAAATGCATGCTATTGCGAATTAGGTATATGGAAGAACATCGCTATCTCGATCCAGGAGATTTGCTCTACGAAGCCTATAGAAATATTGAATCCCAGGCTCAAATTCTACGTATGATGATACTGCGTTTCCAGATACAAAGGGACAGACGTATCATTGAGCGCCTTATAAGGCGTTTAGATCAATGCTCACAAATGGAGGGAGCCTTCTTAAGAAAGCTCCTTGAAAAAATATAGTCTGGCCAGCATATCTCCGATTCGGGTCACAAAATACTTGCCATTGGCCACTTAAATTCGTAAAGATCAATAGCAAACAAAAACCAGATCTTTTCCTCTCTCCGAGGAGGTGC
>JABGPX010000011.1 GCA_018644745.1 Spirochaetales bacterium | reverse complement strand
CGAAGCATGCGAGCCGTAAGTTCCGTCGCAGTTCTCGACCGGCAGAAGATGATAGCTGGACGTTCCGCGGTTTCCACTTGCGCCCGAATCTCGTTGTCCTTTGATAGCGCCGGGTGCACCGAGTAGCTGATATTCGGCCTGTCCGGTACCGCCTGTACAAGATTCGGACAACTGTCCTCAAATACTATCTCGCGGATTCGTCTCAGGACGTACTCGGATGCTGTAGCGGTAAATGCGGTCACTTGGGGTATTTCCGCGGCCTCCCTGATTTCGGCGAGCTTAAGGTATGACGGGCGGAAACTGTCGCCCCATTCCGAAACCGTGTGAGCTTCGTCGATTACCATGTGGCTGATCGAGAGTTCCTTCAGCCGGGTTAGAGTCTTATCCTGAATAAGGGTCTCGGGATTTGATAGGATGTAGGTCACCTTGCCGGTTTCGATGTTCTTCCATATCCGACTGCGCTCTTCTGGTTTCTGGCCGCCGCGTATTATTGCTACACCGCGGCCGGTTTCTTCGAGGCGTCTCGCCTGATCAGCCATCAAGGCGAGGAGTGGGAAAATGATGAGGGTAGGGCCGTCGAGGAGCAGGGCTGGTAGGGAGAAGCATAAAGACTTACCCGCGCCGGTTGGCAGAATGACGATCTGGTCGCGCTTTTCGAGAATGTTGCTGACTACCAGACGTTGGTAGGGGAAGAGGTAGTCGATGTTGAAGTGAGTTTTGGCGGTTTGGTTGATGGGGTCGGAGGATGTCTCTAACATATAGAGAAGGAGAATCGCGATTGGTTTATTTTGCTTCAAGTAATGGAGATTGCGCCTTGAAAGAACTGACACCCGAGGAGTTTGTTAATCAATTTGGGCTTGAAAATATCCATTTTCGAATGGGCTAGTTTTTTGGGAGAGATCACAAACTTTACGGAATATCAGATGTTGCGCTTGCTGAGAACTGCAAGAAAATGGGTATTCCTATGCCGGGAAGAGGGTATTGGCGAAAGCTAGAAATAGGCTATGAAGTCGAAAAGATTCCACTCCCTGCTTATGAGGATATGAAGTTTCACAATCCCTTCAATAATTTTTGGCAAAGCGCTAATATCCAGATTAGCTTATTTGCAATCGCCTGATAAAAACACGAAGCTAATATTATCCGGTGAAGAAGGGGTGCATATCGATGACATGGGAGGAAAAGCAGGGAGAAATAGCGATTAGACATGAAGGGTCCGCGACGGGGTGTGCCGTAGTTCCGTTCACCATCATCGGGTTGGGAATTATCGCTCTTGGAATTCTGATGTATCTGGAAATTGTCGTGTTGCCGTTTGATGGAAATCATCTTCCCTTAATGGCATTTACAGCACTTTTCGGATTTTTCTTATGCTATGCCGCGCTAAACTCATCACAGGGAAGCGCTGAGTCTACCGTTATCATCGATACATTTAATAAAATTATACGCTATAAAGGGCACAAAGAAGATAGCGAAGTTATCATACCGTTTTCCCATTTGCAGGCACTGATTGTCCATGAAACTGTAACCGAAAAAAGCACCTACAGAAATGTCGGTGTCCGCGGGCCTGAAACCAGTTTCCCGGCCAAAACCTACACGTACCGGCTGTATTTTCATCGGACAGACGGATCAATTTTCTGGCT
>JABGPX010000515.1 GCA_018644745.1 Spirochaetales bacterium | reverse complement strand
ATCAAGGAGTAAACACATGCAAACAAAATGCTACATAACTACCTCAATACCTTACGTGAACGCAAAACCTCATATTGGACATGCTCTTGAGCTAGTGCAGGCAGACGCAGTGGCACGGTACCTCAAACTCTCAGGAGTAGACGTAACATTCCAGACAGGAACTGATGAAAACGCCCATAAAAATGTTGCTGCTGCCCAAGCGATAGGAGTCCCTGTTCAACAGCTAGTGGACGAAAACGCCGAAAACTTTAGGAACCTTGTTTCGGCTCTGGACACCGCGCCGAACAGCTTCATTCGGACAACCGAAGGGCGACACAGAATTGGCGTCCAGAAATTGTGGGGGAGTATCGATCAACGGGATATCTACAAACAATCCTATCAAGGCTTGTACTGCGAAGGATGTGAGGATTTTCTCTCAGCCCGGGATCTTGTTGATAGCAAATGTCCCGATCACCTCGCCTTGCCTACGCCACTGGAAGAAAGCAACTATTTCTTCCGCTTGTCCAAGTATCAAGGGCAAATAGAAAAACTTATTGAATCGGACGCCATCCGAATACATCCACGGGAGCGAAAGAGAGAGGTGCTTGCGTTCATACGATCCGGACTGCGAGACATAAGCATTTCCAGACAGGCAGAGCGAATGGGCGGTTGGGGTATACCAGTACCAGGGGATAAATCTCAGGTGATTTATGTCTGGATAGATGCACTAATCAATTATATCACCGGTATTGGCTACGGCAGTGGAGACCAGTGGCGGGAAATATGGAATCACGATACCCGCAAGATTCATGTAATCGGCAAGAATGTCTGGAAGTTCCACGCTGTTTATTGGCCTGCGTTACTGCTATCCGCCGGACTCAATGCCCCGGATGAGATACTTATCCATGGATTCCTGACCGCGGAAGGGAAAAAGATTAGCAAGTCTCTTGGCAACGCTATTGATCCGATGGCGGAGATTGAGGCGATCGGGTCGGACGCGCTTCGGCTCTACCTTTTATCGTTCGGCACCTTCTCCGACGGTGACTATTCAAAGCGAGCACTAATTCAAACAAATAACAGGCAACTTGCGGAACGATTAGGAAGCACTGTAACTAGAGTTACCGCTCTATGTGCACGCTTCGGTCTTTGCGAACCGCGGATAGATCAAGATACATCGGGTCTTGAATCGTTTCATGAAGCGATGTCTCGATTTCGTATCGACCATGCTCTTAATGAGCTTTTAGCACTCATCGATAAAGTGAATAAAGAAATCGCAGAGTTGCGTCCTTGGGAGACTGGAGTAGATATGAAGGAAGTTGCCGAGAGCCTGGATCGGTGGATTAGCCAAATCTATTCAGTTAGCTATTGGCTCGGGGCATTGGCTCCGCGCGCAGCGGAATTGATAGAAAACGTCTTTAAACACAATCCAATACAAAAGCCGGAAGCCCTCTTCCCTAAAGCTCCAGTGATTCCGTAGAGCATTAGGTGCTGATACATCCGAGGTCGTCGAAAGTGCCGACACTAGCGGCCTCGGATAAGCGCAATGATTGCTTCAATCTAAGTACGATATCCTTCTATTCTTTTCTTCCATAATCCTCTCACGAAAGAGGTTTTCAATGATTTTTTCTGTTTCCGCGGTATCTACTTGTTTCTGTAATATCGACTCTATAGATGACACCAGCGCTTTCCTACTCTTCGGTCTTTTCGTTTTCTGCTGCTTTAAGAGACCGTCTTTTACTTTGGAGTATTTCGTATTTAGGTCTTTAGCAAGATTCGTCGTGCTAAATACATCATTGATAGAGATAACGCGTTTCGCTTTTTGCCCTCGACTTTTTGCATGTTCAATAAGCGGGTCATACCCGGTATCTTTTGAAACTACAAAGTGCTCTACATTTCCTTGCTTTTCATTGAGTGCTAAGTAATAAGCAATATGGAAATCCAGAGCGTTTTTTCCCGAGCCGGAGATCTGTACCCACTCCACACTTTTTCCCAATGGTTGTATTGCCTTAACTGTATCGGTAGATAGCCTTTTCTGCGATTCTCCAATGAAGAGGAATAATTTGACATCTTCTGCTTGCATTGGATCAATTCTTGGCACATTTTCAAAATCAACATAGATATATTTTTTCATTTGTTTCCCTTATTATTTCATGATTTCAATGCTCATAGTGAAAAATGAGCAAAAAGCCAATAGGTTCGTCAGTTCAATTTTCTTGTGTTGTTCTTCAATAGAGGCTGTCAGATCAGAAACATGGTCTATTATCTTCCCAAACATTTGTACTACCCGCCGATGGCTATAAAATTGTTTATTTGCCGCTGTAACTCAACCTTCAATGTCTGATAATCCTTCCGCGCAGATTCTGCGAACTCTTTGTAATTTCCATCAAAGTCTTCCGGCGCACTTCGCACCAAGGTATTGTAAGAGCGGTGATGGGTTGATTTGTAGCGATCAAATGCTTCTTGAACAGACGAGGGGTCAAAGATAAAGCCCTCAATCGGATCAATCTCCATCTCGGATGCCGCAGTAATTGTTTTATTCATCAATTGTCGGTAGTCCTCAGGTATGTATTTGTTGAATAACAATGGAACAGAACTGAATGACATGAATATAAATGGATTGGAAAAAGCATCCTTAAACTTTGTCTCCGCATTAAGTGGAACAAATTCTTTTTCTCCAGTTTTACGATAATGCTTACCCGGGACACCGTAATATGCTGCCTCTACGTTTGTTTCTTGGTTTAGCTTTTCCAAAAAGGCCATCACTTCTGAATTGCGTTTCGATCCGGATGGCAAAAACAGGCCAAGCTGAGAAGGCCAAGCAAATGCTCGCAGAGTTTCTCCTACACTAATTGAGATTGCCTTGATATTTGCGGAAAAACCTTTTCGAGAAAGGCCTTTAAAATCGATGGCTCCGGCAAAGTTCACCGGCACCTGCGCAGCAATCCATTTTCCTGATTGAAGACGTTTGTTGAACTCATCCATGGTTTGCAAATTGAAGCCAAAAAGCTGCTCATCAACAGTTCTATAAGCATATGTACATGCCTCGCGAAGTTTCTCCGGATAATCATCGAAAATTGATAAAACCCGCGTCCCTTTTGGAAGCCGATAGATGCCACTGTTGGTAATTTCACTGATGCTGCTATATTGCTGATAACACATGAGAGGAATGAACTCGGTAAAATTTCCCCCGTAGGTTACTCCGGGCGGGTAACCCTCATTGTAATCCTTTGCAGCGGAAAGGAAGTCTACAATCTCTTGGAAGGTATTTAAATCGGGTTTACCGAGACGATCCCATACGTCTTTTCGTATTAACCACACATTTGGACTTGGAACGAGCGGTCTCATAGGTATTAATATTGCTTTTATACGGTTCCAAGGGATAGGTCGTCTTTCTAAGTATTTAAAAATCGTCGGAGCGTATCGAGATGAAAGCTCCCTCACGTCGGCGAATTTCTCCAAGCTTATCTCACTCATTTTTGGCCGGGCAGCAACTCCGTAGAAAAAATCTATAATCAAATCAGGAGGATGATCGCTTTCGATTTCTCGAATGAACTCTCTGATGTAAAGTTCCTCATTCACCGCACCGTTAACAATGCCATCTGGAACACTTTGCGGATCTATATATCTGAAATCAATTTGAGTATAAGTATTTTTTTCTAGATACTGCTCAAGGACCTTGAAGTATGAGCTTTCAGTTTTATCTCTATATGGATAAACGTATAGAATCAAGCAATCTAGCGGTTGTCCGCTAATACTATTATCAATACGTGGCTCCCCGGCACCGCAAGCATTGAAGAGGGTTATTCCGATTACTGTAACAAATATTGTAACTTTCTTAGCGATATACATGCCCTTTACATTTCACGGTGACATCTTAATGTCATACGAGGCTGTAGAAAAACCTCAACCGCGACCACCCTTCACCTATTGATTCTAACCCGATACCAAATCCCAAGCAATCAATACTATTTTTGTACCTTCACCGATCTGTTCCTGTCTAGTCATCTGATTGCCACCACCCAGCAAACCACCTATTTCCGCTTTGTTTCAAGAATCAGATCAAGCACACTTCGAACGAACCTGCGGTAGATTTCGGTGTCCTGGAACTCCGGTGGCGGATTCGGATACGCTGCGCCAAGATACCCTCTAATGATATGCTCGCCGACAACCTTCTGTGGAAACTCGGGCACATTGTCCAGATACAATTTCAGTATTCGAGTCTTTTCGAGCGTGCGCTCTCCATAGTATAGCTGCGCAACCAGAATTATTTTGTACGCAGCATAAGCCGCGCGTTGTCGATCCTTCGGGGCATTCTTGATGGTCCTGAATCGCTGTAAGCTTTCATACATCCAGGATTCCGCGATTGTTACTAGATTAGGTGCCTTCGGTAGTTTCTTCCTGAAATCCTCACCCTAAATTATCCGCGTGTTCTCCTTGAAATCAAAGAGGAATACACTGAAGTACGGGTACGGAGTCCAAGCCGATACTTCCTCATTGGTGGCTGGCACGTATGGATGAGTTCCCCAATCGACTCCACCAGGGCATTGTGATGAGAATACCGCTCCCACACCGAGTTCAACTATGAAGCCTCGTATTTTGCCAATGTCTGTATTAGGTATCTGTTCAGTCCCCGTATCAGAATGAAGAAGTATATTGATATCGAGATCACTTGATGAGTCTAGCCAGTCGCCCCGTACATAACTTCCTTACAGGAATACCGGTCGCACGGTGGGTAGTTCTTCAAGTGCTGTTTCACTTAGCCGTTTCTTTAGATGAGCGACGATTTTATCCGGCGCTACTTTCGTCGTTGGCGTATCTTCGTTCAAATCATTCCTCAACTTGCCATTACCGCTCTGGCATATAGGGCTCGATGATCTTCGGCGGAAAATCCTTACCGGCATGGAGATGTTTATCAAGAAACCGCTGCAGCTTCCGTAGGCAATCTCCATGGTCATTAGGACTGATACTGCCATTCTCCACCGCATCGGCCAAATCATCAAGATCGATCACTCGGTAAGTCGGACCATCCCCCTCGATTATGATGTCTACCAAAAGGTCCCGTAGTTCAATGATGTCATCTTGTATTTGATCGATACTGATGATGTCAGCGTACCATTCGTGCTCCCAGCCCCAGGGCTCATACATCAATTTCACGCCCTTACCTAATAAGACAAAATGTCGAACCATCTTACCGGTTTTTACGTCGTCGCGGTTAAAGAATGCCACTTGTCCGTCTGTTTGTCCGGTGAATTCGCCTAACCGAGAACGGATTGTAATGCTTTTCAGTTCCACATTTCACTCCAATTTGCCTGGTCTATTGCCTTCGAATTGATGTACCAGCTAACCGTCTAGCGGATTTTGATCAACCTTTTTCAGCAAGTTCAGGCAAGGATTCGCCTCTCCCCATAAAGACAGTAGTTCCTCAAATGGCTGAAATCCAAAATGCTTGTAGAAGGCTCTTGTATCTGCATAGTTTTTATCTGGATGACGTTCACTCAAGGTTTTTACCGTGAGGTAAGGTATCCGGTTTTCCCTCATGTATCCTTCAGTAAATGCCAGCATCCTGGTTCCTATTCCTAGTCGATGATATTTTTTTATGATTCCTAGTACGTAGAGATCGGCATTTATGCCGTAATGCACTTTTATAGCGCAAAAACCAATCACATTTTTGCCGTCACTAGCGGTCACAAAAGGCAGACTGCGAACCGTATCAGCATAATCAACAATGGCTTCTTCTATACCAAACCACTCTGGCAGATTTCTCAATATTCGATCACATATTTGGTGTTTCTTATCAGCGTTGTGTTCAAACCCAATGCTAACATTTTCTATATTCGATTTCATGGGTGCTCTTAATCCTCTATCGCATGAGTACAGAATACTGCTTCTGAAGCCTCGGTATAGCCGCAACTCAAATAGAGCTTTCTAGCCGCTTTATTTCCTTTCCCGACATATAAACGAGTTTGAACTGCGCCATTTTTTCGAGCGTCAACCGCCACAGAGTGCAACAACGCTTTTGCGATTCCCATTCTTCTATACTTCGGCGCAACCCAGAGTTCATCGACATTATAACAGAGAAGGAAGTTAGGTTTTGGCTGCTTGAAGCAGGAGATATAGCCAACATACCGCCCTTCCATCACACAAGCGAATATGAGTAGATACCCATTGCGCAAAGACAACTGGACCGCATCTTCATGGTGTTCTGATACTGAGTACTGTTTACATATCGCAGCTTTGAAGTCCTTCAGTGAGAACGAGTCAGGCTCTTGGTTATTGAGCCTCCAAGAAAGTAAGGGGAGTAGCTTCTCAAATGAAGTGTTGTCGATACGCTCAATGGTCATAATCGTCTCCGTTGTTGTTCACCCGCGATTGAAGTAGGTTGCACTGGAATATCTGCAGGCTCATGCGGTTTCCCTGCCGATCAGAGCGGGTTGATATAGCAAAAGCTCATAGTCGCAGCCAACTCATTGATGCTTTATTTTATTACGGGTTCCACTGGGAACCAAGTACCCAAAATAAGTATATGTAAAGTATTATTATCAAATGTCAGTTAACCTATTAATTATTAATGTTGATAGTCAATACAGAGAAAAAGAACTGTTTATTCAGTATTTACAATTTCTTAGTGAAATGACACCACGAGAAAAGAGATGCTCCATATTTCTGAGTAAACAGGGCATATTTTCGCTCTGAGAGCGCTTCCAAGGCATGTCTGTGATACATTTCTTCGAAGCATCCACTCGGTGGGCGTTTGGCCGTTTTTGAGTGCCCGCTAACAGCTATCAGCAAAAATCGCTATCAATCCCCGTTTTCATTAAGAATAGTGCACACAGTTTTCACATTCTATTCTTTGTCCTGGGCCGCGACATTCCAAACACGCCTAAGTGGTTGGGCGGCCTTCAAATCCTCGTCAAGACGATAATAGTACGTGAAGTGAAGATTGCTTCGAGTAATTCTTTCTGTGGCCACAGTCCGACGGTTTATATCTTTTGGCTATCTATGGTGCGGCATAATCACTCGACCGCGAAGTGCCGTTCGCTCGAATGATTCGTTAGCGAGTTGCCAGTACATAATTTGACATCAATCAATCGCTCCCAAGCCTGTTCACGGTCCAAATGAGCAAGGCGGCGAGGGCAACAAGGAGGGCAGCCACGATGAATGATGCCACACCTCCGGGTCCGGCCTGCAGGTCAGGAAAAGAGACTTCAAGGTACGGTTGGATTACGAGGTCCGCCAGTCCGGTAACTCCCACGAGCCCGAAGATAACCGCTAGCCAGCGGTCAATTCGAGATCGCTTCTTGTCAGCGCGGTATCGGCGTTCGTCCAGATGCCACCGCGCTTGCTCCTTGCCAGACTCGATGAGTCCCGTTGTTCCAGTCACCGAAATCAAGTACGAAAGGGCATCTGTAATCTCTCCTGCTTGGCTGGAGCGATGGACAACAGAGTTAGCAGATGCGAGCTCCTCATACGCGCCAATCAAATCTTGATCAGCAAGCGGGGAACCAGCGGTTTCGCACGCGCGGGCTAGTCGCATATTGTGATATTCGATGTGCTCTGCTCTACTTTGGTTTTCCATTAAGTGGGACCTTGTTGTTGAGTCCTCCCACGCGTCGTCAGGCGAACCATTTGGTCTCAGCCACGTCCAAAGGAGCAATGCTCGATTTGCGTGAAAGCAGTAATCGCTAAAAATCCGCAAATCGGGCGGGAGTACGGTCGGATCAGCCAAATTGGGGGATCGCATCAGCACTCGGGATAATGATGAGCCGAATTCCTTTAGTAGCACTTCCTTGGTGCCCGGTTGGTCACGAAAACGCATCAACGAAATCGACGGGCGACCTTGCCATAGCTGAACTTGACGCAATCGCTGGCCCTTCTTACCGATTCCTGGTACGACAAAACTCGCCACCGCGTTGACATAAAGCGATCGGCAGAGATCAATCGAGGCCTCCCATCCATCCTGATCTTCCGATCCGGCGATTTGGTGCAGCGTCCAGGTTTTCTCACCAATCTCAAAGTCTCGCCCCTTTTTTCCTAGGGATTCGTTGAGCACTACCCGGCTTTTCCGGCGCATCTCCTTCAACAGCTTCTTCGACTTTCGTCCGACAACCGCTTGTCCGCCAATTGACAACTCGCTCTCGAACGCATCAGGGATGATGCTCTCAGCATCCAGGCTTTGGAGTTCCGCATGAACCCATACACAGTCGAAATATCGTCGGTAGATGTTGACGATATCCGAAATGAAGTCCGCCTCACCAAGCCCGCCCCATGTAGTGTCTAGTTGAAAACTCAAGATCACGATACCGTCAGAAAACACCTTGAGCCACGCGTAGACAGGAAGAGTCATGCCCCTCTGTTCCAGAACTAGGGGAGGTAGGGCCATACGGATAAAAGGTGCCATTTGTCTTGCTTCGGGGCCCTCGATGCGCTGTTCATGGAACGAAAGCTCCAAACAAAAGGTCAGTTCCTCAACCGCGCTGCGTGGTAAGTCTTCGCCGAAATTGACCGTCCATCTCGAATCCCATTGCCGCCCTTGTGGGTGTAGCCATTCCAATTGAACGTCACCTTCGTCATCAAGGTATACGCACTTCAAGTCTGAAAAACACACAGTCCGAGCCAATCCGGACATGAGAAGTTTCGCGGCGGTCTTGAGGAGATTCACGTTTGTGGTCGCAAGACCCACAGTATAATTGTAAAAGCAATTGACCTGATGAACCTCCAGTTCACACGTGTGGTTCTTCATCGATTGATTCTCCAGATTGTGTACGTTTTTTCGCATAGAAATGGCACCGCGTCAGTTTGCTGACATACTTACTTCAATGTTTTATCGATCTTTCGGTCTTCAGTAAGGTTATACCTTGGCATGCCAAGGTGCAAGGAATGAATGTCAAAGCGAGAAATAGCATTATGTGCCACAAACCTTGTTTTTGTTGGGCCTCGGAAGCATAAACTTTCTCAGCTACCTTATACAGATTCTGGTACCGAATCGATTCCACGGCACGTTCCCACGTGACCGTATATATGTGTTTGGTACGGATGACGTTACTTTCGACCGAATTCAAATCCAATTTAGTAAAGATATCGGTTGGGGGCGGGATACATATTGCGCTTGACGGCGGAAGGCCTCCTATGTGTTATGCCCACATCATTCTCCAGTTATATTCTTTCAAACTCTAGTTCGAACAGTGTCGCGCTTTTCTTGGATTGGTAAATATCGACATGCGGTAAATTGTCTTGGACTATTTTTACTATTCTATCTTTATAATCCGACTCCATCCTACACCCCAGATACACCGAATGTATTTCCTGAGGCTCTATAGTTTGCAGATCAAACGGCCTGTCCTTATCTTGCATTGGGAGCATATAGCGGAATTCACGTTCGTATTTCCATTCCGAGCTTTTAGTCATTGTCATTTTCATCATACGATCAGAAAAATTGATTCGTTCTATACCGAGGATATGTCGAGTCCATTCCTCGGCTGTACCAAGGCTGGGAATTTCAGCACTATAGGTAATCGGCCCTGCTACGCAGTAGCATGAGTCTATTTCCGGGACGCATTGGTAACCTATCACGGCGCCCTTATGCATATCAGCGTAATGCGCCCACATTAGAAGATTGTCAAACTGGTCTGTTAAGCAATTGATTCTCCAAGTTAACAGAAACTTCTC
>JABGPX010000386.1 GCA_018644745.1 Spirochaetales bacterium | reverse complement strand
AAAAAACTCCTTTTTGTGACAGGTACGGTTATTACCTGTTACCGCAAAAGGAGTTAATCTGATTCATTCTAGCAAGCTTTAGAGCATTTACCTAAATTTGGCTAGAAAGGTTTTCCGATTTGTTGTAAGACTGGCGATGTAGTCATTCATCTCTTCGACCGTGATATCACCCGGAGCCGCTCCGGGAAAGTTCGCAATTGTGGTCGCGATGTTATCTTCGGTTATGAAATCGGCGATTGGACTCACCACCTCATATTCGTTTATTGGCCCGAGCAGAATGTATCCGTCGCACATATCGGACAATTTCAGTCCATCATATTCATACGAGTAATCGCTTCGACCCGCACGTATATCTATCAGCTCCGGGCTGGTAACTAGAAGGCCGACAGATTGCCGATCTTCAGGAAGATCATCAATAAGTTTGTCGAACACGCCGTCAGCGGGGAATACTGATAGCAGTTGGGCTTTTTTATATGGCCATGGACCATGCATAAGGACGGTTGCCGACCGATTTCCTATCAGATCATAGATAATGTTTCCGCCTCGCCTTGTGTCCGATAATCCGCTTTCGGCAGCATTTTCCGTATATTCTTTTGCTTCGAATGCTGTATACGCGTGCTGACTGCTTACGAATATCAGTCCCTTTTCGTCCTTGTTGATGATTTCTTTACGAATAACGTCAGCCATCACCACATCCGGTATGCCCGTTGCGAATACCTGAGACACGATCTCCGGATCTCTCATGTCTTTTTCCGATTCGACCATACTCCAGTTTTGTCTGACACTGAGTCCAATGATTCTGAAAGGAGGTGAGTCTTCCGGCAGAGTCCTGTTCAAATCCCAAGCTTTCTTGAAAATATCCGCGTATTCTTGAAAACCCCAGATTACCATTCTGTTGAAGAGGATTTTCTCGACGGCTTTTGGGTCGTATGAGTTCGATGAAAGTAATGAATCAATGGCGGCCTGGTCTTCGGAAAGAGCGATTTCCACGGCCAGATTTGTTATTCCGTTTTTATATAGCAGGGGAATTACGTTCTCTATTGTCTCGACCTGCTGCTTTATCTGATTCATCTCTCCGACAAAAACGATATCGCGGCTCTGGAACATAGAAACCAGATAGTTTTCGGGAGTTTTGTAGTTGTTTTCAACATAATCAATGAGGAGTTCCTGCGTATCATTCGGTACATATGGCCGCTGCACATCCGTGTTGCTGCCTTTCTTAAAAGGATTGAAGAAGATAAAAAAGAGGATTACGGCGATTCCGATTGTGTAAATTGTTCTGCGATTCATGAGCAGATACTATCTGAATGTTCAGTATAGATCAATTGAGAATTTTGCAGAATTGCAGAGCATTTTGCTATCCCGGGAAGCTAGCTATTTTATCGGACACCAGATCGGCGATATCCCGCGGTACGTTCTGTCCCCGATCTGCGAAAGCTTTAGAAATCCGGCTGGTATCGAATATGCCGTCTGCAACAAGGATTGGTGACATTTTGGGTCCGCCATACGGTCCTTCACCGCTGTCAATCGCGTTGTGTTCGTACTTGGATGGGAAATGCCAAGTAAGCGCTCGCTCGCCGGTCGACTTGTCATAGCATAGCTGGAACCCGGTGATTTTTTTCTCAGAGGCTGCGTCGTACCAGAT
>JABGPX010000512.1 GCA_018644745.1 Spirochaetales bacterium | reverse complement strand
GTACGGGTATCTGTCGCCGGATGCGTTTACGCGAGCCTTTCATGCGATGCACGGGGTGGCGCCAACCCATGTACGCAAAGGTGAAGTTGCTCTGAAAACCTATCCACGCATGTCTTTCAATCTATCCATAAAGGGAGACTATATGATGGACTACAAAATCATCACCAGGGACGCCATTCCTATGGTGGGCGTCGTGAGAACAGCGCGGGGTAAATCCCCGAACACAGTCTTAAATGAAACGACCGGCGAGAATGCCATCCATTGGCAGGAAGCGCTCAAAGACATCTGGCAGATATGGGACGAATATCTCAACGGTCCGATGAACGAGAAAATCAGAGACGAGTATAAGCTGTACCGCGCTCCGCTCTGGCAAATTGGTTTCACTCAGACCTTGCAAAGCGGCGACCAGATCATTGCGATCGGGGCGGAGGATGATGGAGGTGAATATCCGGATCTCGATAGATTCACAATTCCCGCTCGTATCTGGGCGGTGTTTCCCACCCGTGGGACGTTGAATCAGACGACGCACCCGATCACCGAGACGTGGGCTAAAATCACCACGGAGTGGTTGCCGGAGAGTGGGTACGAGTTAATTATCGATTGTGATATCCAGATTTTTCCTCCGGGTGATACCCAAAAAGACGACTACGTGTGCGAACTCTGGGTTCCGGTAAAAAAGGGCACCAACTAAAATCCAATTGCCCCGATCAATCCCTATCTGTGATCGGGGCCTTGTTGCGCAATCCGCCCGCCCTTATCCGTCTCTGGAGAGGGCGGGTTTTCACTTCCCATAACACCGGGTTTGGTCAACTGCCCTCAATGGCGGTACCGTCTACTTTTCCTTCCGCAAGGCGGGCGAGCATCTCTTCAAATCCATCTCGCATCTCTGGAAGCAGTATCTTGCGCCCTTTACCGGTCAAACGTTGCTTTATTCAGGTTTGTTCCCTATTGAAGTGCTTCACACCCATGCTACGCATCTGAGCGGTGTGAAAAGTATCATGAGTGGCGATACCAAAGAGGACCTTTCCCCATGAACGATTGTATCCAGGCATTTCGGCTGACAATTGCAGCTCTGGAAGTTTCTTTATTAAGCCAAGGTACACTTCGTGGACACTGACCAGCGTATCTATGGTCTGTTGCCATGATTCGGCGATTAAGGATGCAGGCAAGGCAGGCCAGTCCGCTTCTTGGTAAGGATATAGTGTGCTATCTTCCAATCCCATCTTTCTTGCCGAATCAAACTTCCAAAACATCACATGCAAGGCGATCCCCCAGGCCGAGTATTTCTCAAAGCTCTTACTGGAAATAGCCTCGCCTACAGTAAATGCCTGTAGCGTTTCAAGCATGGATGCTCCATTAAAGTAGTTATCCCGAAACTCCGATTCGGTTAGCCATACTAAATATTCTAATTCATTCTTCATCTGCTTTTTTCCTCTATCTGGTTTAATCAGCAAGCCGCTTCACCCAACATATGATTTTAATGTCTTCCCCAAGATCAATAAAGTAGATAAATCAGTTGCATAGGAAATAGTACAATCCACCCGCCCTTATCCAGTTATGAAGAAGGCGGGTTTCATCTTCTCACAATTGCGAATCTGTCTACTTGTCGTATTCTCAACAACAATGCAAACAGATATGATAACGAAAAGAGGTAATAAAAAATGTCTATCGGTATAGAGGCGTCTGGATGTCCCAATGCCTGTAAGCATTGCGGTGTCGATGGTCGGCCAACATGTGGCGAGATTTATTCTTTGCAGGAACTTCGAGAAATAGCGAAGGAATGGGGTCCGTTGGTCTACTTGCACGAACCAACTGCTCATCCACAGTTTCCAGAGATATTCGCTCCCGAGATCGGAGTTGAATACGAAGGACATCTACCGACATGCGGATACGGCATATCGCAAAGCGAGGATTATAAGTCCTTTCTGAAACGTATGACTACACATGGTTTCAAGATTCTTCATTTCACTTTTCATGGGATGAGAGAACACCATGATTGGTTTGTGGGACGAGATGGAGCATACGATGACATTGTTGTTGCAACACGGCGAGCAAGAGAAGCTGGCTATCAAATCACATGGCAACTTTTTGTGGACAGAAAAGGATTGGTAGATGTTTGTCCTTTTGTGGAGATGGCAATTTTTGAAACAGGAAAGCAACCCTCCATTGGCATCCCTTACCATCGTGTAAGCCAACGGCTGTGGCGTTTTGAAAAGCTTAGGCCAACACTCGAAGATGCAATGAAATACAAACTTGACACGGTCATCGACGAGCCCAAGAAAAACGATTTTAGCAAGCCAGAGACGCTTACCGCTTCTGCGTGGCTTGAGAAATGGAAACGGGCGACAAGTATGGATGGATTTTGGTGCCACTTTGAGCCGGAGGAATGGCCTCCTCAGAAACTATATGAATGGCTGTCTATTCAAATCAAAAGAGATCGTGCCGTTTACCTTGATCCGCTATGCGCGCCACCAATCCGCTTGGGAGATTTGACCGACGGCAAAGAGGTCATTACGGAAAAGCTGAGATTGATACAGGCTCCGAAATACATTGACGTAAAGCCAGAAGATGTTGTTCTGACAAGTGAAGAGAAGAACAGACTTCATCCAACGGGATTCAGCGTGAGAGCGTTGGCAATCTCAAAAAAAGCGTCTGGCGAATGATTCACGCGATTGAGCAAGAATGGCAAACAGCGCAATCCACCCACCCTCATCCGGCTCTGGAAAGGGCGGGCAATAACTTCTCACATTGGCTGTTCTGTCGATTTCGTGACAATCTTGTTGTGCTTGGGGATAATACATATGCTTGAAATCAAGAGATTGAATGCCGTTAACTTGATGGTCCGCGATTTATCTGAATCGTTGGATTGGTACAAAAAGCATTTCGGGTTCGAGTATAAAAATATGATGTTGAAGGCGGCGTGGTAATAGCAGGCAAAAAAGATTGGGGCTTGTATGGAACTTAAGTACTTTTTCCTGAAGCGTTAACTCTATCATATTCTCAACTTATCTGTAGTTCTTCTTTTGCTTCAAACAACCATTTGGCAATCATAGCGTTAAATGCAGCTTTCTTATCGTCTCCCTGAATTTCATAAAATCGGATGAATAGTTGCTGAATGTATATGGCTGTAGGAATCAATAGTGAGCGTTCTGCATCACTCAAGGGGCATAGGCGTTGATAACCTTCAGTAATCTCATTGATCTTGCATATCCAACTATCTCTTTGCCCGTTGAATAAATCTGATAACATCGCAGTCGAGCAATAGACAATATCAAATATCCTCGGTCCCATTGTTGCCAGGTCGAAGTCTATAAATCCCGTCAGTTTACCATTGTTGAAAATGATGTTGCCCGGATGTGGGTCTCGGTGTATTATATGTTTTTGTAGAGATTCGATTCGCTCCAAAGTGTCGCTTAGAAAGAGGAGATAGCTGTTTCCAAGGCTAGGGAAACGGCGTCCTCCCGTTAGCCATGGAAGTTTGTCAACGAAGCTCATCTCAGTAAACTTCATATCGACGGCTATATTTATCAGCGCATGATGAAGACGCGCAATCGCGTTGCCAAACATTTCACAGTTGATATGCTCGAAACCGGTGTTGATGGGATCGCCAACAATTCGCCTGAAGAGGTAGTATCGTTTATCGCCCTCGGAAACGCATAAGTCACCGCTTATTGTTTCAATCGGAACCTCGACCGGAATCCCTGCTTTGCTGAGAGTTTTCAAAAGGGAAAGAGATTTCTTTAAATCAATGTCGCTGTCTCTGATCTTCAGAATAAATAAACCAGCGCTGGTTTCTATTTCCAATATGTTTTGTTGAAGGTCTGTTTTAGACAATGGTTTCGAGAGTTCTTTCCAGTTTCCCGTTATCCGCAAGTCCATATAATACCTCAGGGTCGTATGATGAAGTGGCACCCCAGAATACTTTTAAACTCTGCAAAAGCATATAGGAATGGCGGTATCGGTGGATATAGCTCCATTTCGGAATGTGAAACACACCGCAAACGATGCTGGATCTCTGACTTCTCATAATGTTCTGTTTATGTAAAATATCCCACAGCCGCTTCAATGTCTTCCGCAATCATTCTTCGCTTGCTTTTTTCAATGTTAAAACCGGCTCCCGTTTGTGTGTAAGAAGGAAAGAATCTTA
The DNA here is from genome assembly GCA_018644745.1 of Spirochaetales bacterium. The sequence goes on along the minus strand of JABGPX010000512.1, from coordinate 5,601 downwards.
TCTCGTTGAAGATGTGCACTTCTTTCCTTATTTTGTATGTAGAACCGGTTTTTATCGGGCGAATATTATGATCTTGTTTGTAAATATAATTAATGGCTTTTATAGCAAAATCGCCCATACACATGACAACCTTTTTATTGGGGAATTGCGCTAATTCCATTCCTAAGAATCTCAAAGCGCACTCTTTGATAGTTTTTGCAGATACAAGATATTGTTCCTTGCAGCATTTAATGGCCGTGGTCAGATAAAAACCCATATCCGATAGGTCCTTATATTCATTAATGACAATACCAGCATCTTCAAATGCAATTTTAGTTGTCTGAAAAAAAGATCCAGATGCATTTTCGTAAAAATATTCGGATTGGTTTCCAGGAGGGCATTCCGAAACCATTATACACTTAACTGTCTCGGGGTTGATGCTTATTCTCGGAAATATCATCTCCTTCTTTATGTCGCCACAAGGATATTCACATGAAAAATTATTTATTTTCACTTGTCGCTTCCTTGTACATCTCTCTGTTATCAAACTCTCGTCATCATAGCACAATCCACCAGTTATTATCCGGCTCGGTCAACTTCCCATGGGAAATCTGTCTACTGCTCAAAGGTCGCTTGGACCTGGCTCCCATGCAGTTTGTTGGATCCATTCTGTCGCCCGACGGAGGATTTGCCATATGACAGGATCTTTCCCCTTCACGTATTCTGACCGGTTGTTTCTAAACTGCTTTGCGAGATCGGTTTTCGCCTGTTCATACACCTTGAGTTCATCTGGGTGTGATCGTAAGTAATCCCGAAACAGTAGCGGGAGTTGTTGTTGCCAGGTTCCCAATATCCGTACATGCACGTGGATGCGCGCCGAACCTATAGGTTCTCGGAAATATCGCTTTGATCGGTCCGGGTTGTCGGGACGCCATCGATAATGAAGTGACTCAAGTGGATCACGGATATTCGAAAATGGCTCAAAGCTCTCAACGGCGATCTGAATATCGATTACCGGTTTGGAAAGAAGTCCCGGAATCGCAGTCGAACCGATGTGATCGATTCGTAACGCTGTAACCCCCAGGGACTTACGAATCGGTGTTGCCAACTTGATAAACTGGTTTGGCCATCGATATTCATATGGGACAAGTATGATCGGATCGTTCATGAAGTGCAGTTATACCATAATAGATCAGCGTCGTCGAATACTGCCTATCTCTGAACAGCACAATCCACCCACCCTCATCCTATCTTTATATTTACGGCCGTTACATTATAGAGATAGAATAGGCGAAGAGGTGACAGTATGAAATCTGCTAAAGACCGTATTTCACGCTCCATTGTCGGTGTCTTTGCCCATCCCGATGATGAGATCCCTATCTGTGGATTGCTTCGCCGAGCGCAGGAGTCCGGCGATCACACTCACCTAATCTGCGCAACTCGGGGGGGAAGAAACCGAAATCCACACGTCGTAACCTGCGACGATATCGTCGCAATTCGAACGGAAGAATATCAGCGTGTCTGCAGTGCAATAGGCGCTGATCACTCGTTCCTCGATCTACCAGACAACGGAGCTAACCAATGGGACGAACTCGACGCTGAACAACGTCTTATCAACGAGCTTGTTAGAATTGATCCCGACATCGTCATTGCTGTCGACCGGGGTGGAACATCGCATCCCGATCATATGAAGATATCCGATCTCACAACGAGCGCGTTCGCCAATCTTCCCAGAAAAGACGGCAGGTCGCTCTACTACCTCACCGGATTCTCATCGATCCGTGCCGCAAATGTGTTCAGTATTCTCTTATTCCCGAAGAAGATGCGGGCAAGAGTCTTGTCACTCTGCGCCCCAATAGGTTCGAGAATCTATCGCATCAACCTCACGAGATTCGAGCTATCGCGCAAGATTGGCCTTATCTTTCATCATGCGAGCCAGTTTCCTGACGAGAAAGGGCGTTACTACTCGATGCCGTTATTGGTCTTTCGTTGGATTATGCGACGGGAACGGTACCGCCGGCACGGCGAGCCGGAACAAGACCGAACGACTGTCATGAACGTGGAATATCTGCCGTAGCTCACGGGCATAGCAGTAGAAAAAGCACAACAACAGCACAATCCACCCGTTCCTTATCCGGTTCTGGAGAGGGTGGGAAATAACTTCCATAACATCGGGTTCGGTCAACTACACATATTGGGGGACTCTGTCTTCTTCTCAGGCTTTTGAGAGGTTCAACTCCGCGCCAGGCTGTCCTTTTACCCGGACAATCCTACCGATCAACAGAACATCATCTGCGTACCGCTACTTCATCACTCCCAGTTATCGGTTTCGCCACCCTCCAAAACTGAAAGTGCATTCATTTCGCCGTGGTGGTGCAAAGTGTGTCGAAGAATGTAGAGAGAGAACTCAAGCTGTGTTTGACCGCAGTGTGTGTGGTTGGTCAATGGACCTAGGATCGATTCATCATCGTGGTTATCGAGCCAGTCGTGCATCTTCTGTCTCGCCTCGTGCAGATATTCCGTCGTTTCCACTTGGGACGGCAGCTTTTCTGCATCTAATTCTTTCCAATCAGCGTTGCATCGGCGGCTCCATGCGACATCGTTATTGTCACCTACATAATACTCGACAGTTCCGGCGATGTGATATGCAAGCCGCGCGGGGCAAAGGTAATCCTGTCCCGTCGTCCGCCAAGCGACTTCTGAGAACGCGGCCACTGTCGTATCGATCATACACCACCCGCGGTCAAACTGTTTGCTCAACGCGATAGCTATCGACATGACAACCTCCTCTAGGCAAGGTAACAGACGCAATATGGTTTCACAACCCCACTGGCGTGAGCTATGAAAGGAAATCAAGGAAGCTCAGTACGCCACCAATACCGTTCAATCGAATAGCAAAGGGCCCGACATCTTAATCGCTACCGGCACAATCCACCCGCTCTTATCCAGTTATGATGAGGGCGGGTTTGAGCTTCTCATGATGAGGCATTCTGTCTACTGATACCTTTGCACGTCTTTCTCGTCGGCAGCCGGAGCCGTTTCATAATGAGCTTCTGTCGACTCTCCATGTCAAAATGAACTCGGCTACGGCCGGGTGTCGCGAGTTGTAATCTATGTTTATGTGCTATAAATCACTCTATAGACATAAGTCACGTATCATAGTTTACATTGAAGAAGCGGGCGTATCAAATATGTGTGAAACTGGGAAGGAAAACCGAAACAATTCTTCTATAGCTCACCAACTCAATGATTCAGCACGGGCGTGCTGCACGTCGGTACCATCAGCAGCGGGATAAGCTTTTTTGAGATAACCTATTATTGAACCTCCATGTCCCTCATACTGTTACACGAGTTTGTGAACACAATTTTATGTGGTCGATTTCACGGTGTAAACTATCAAGCACTTGCCGGCTGCGAAGATCTCGCCCTCATCTCATTTCTAATATAAGCTTGGGTATTAGAAGGGGGCTTGTATGAGCGACCATTCGGTTAGAGAAGTGCCTAAAATCACGAGAAATGGCCCTATAGATGCCAAGGAACTCGGCGAACTCAGAATCGCCGTCGGCTGGGACCGAGGCGACAGTACCGACGAACAGATCCTCTCCAGACGATTCTCGTATTACACAGCGAGCACCGAAGACGGCGCCCTTGTAGGCTTCATCTCGGTAATGAGCGACGGGATCTCCGACGCACTCCTCGTCGACATGATGGTGCATCCTACGCACCATCACGAAAAAGTGGGCACCCGGCTGATACGTCGAGCGGTCGCTGACGTGCGGGATGCAGGCATCCAGTGTGTGCAGATCACCTGCGAAGAGCGGCTTACGCCATTTTATCAGCAATGCGGATTTCATATGTGTACTGGCGGTATCATCGATTTCAACGATAAGGCATGGGGCGTGCACCACGACGAGTGACAAACCGTTAACCTGCAATGGCGAGAGCGCACAGATAGAGAGCGTCATCGGGGTCCTTGAGACGGCACCGGGCAAAATACTTCAGCGATACGATGCTATCCGATATAGTAACAGAAACACGCGGCATGCATAGCGCGTTGGATATAGCGCGTCAGGCGGTTAAAGATCGGGAAAAGCTTATATTAGAACTCCGCATATAAATCCGGTATGCCACATAATATGGTTCAAAGAGATGCTATCATCCAAAGGCGAAGGGTGATCAGGAGGCCATGCTTGAGAAAGTGCAATCTCTACAGTCACTGGTAGAAAAGGTATATAAAAAAAAACGGAATAACAAAATGAACAGAATTAGAATGATGGTAATGATAAAAGCTGCATATCACCGACACTACCAGGTATTTATATCCCGAACAAAAAAAACATTTTACAAATATCATAGGATTGTCTTCGAAGTATCTGATCTACAGAAAATTAAGCAGCACAATCCGACCTCCCTATCCCGAGCCTGATAAGGGCGGCTATTCACGTCCCGTAGCACGTGTTCAGTCTACTTTCCGTACTAGAGCATTCTGTCTACTCCTGGTGAGGGCGACAATAGCCAAATCTGCCTCAAGCGTTATATGGTTATACCAAGATATTCTTTTGCAGCCTTTTTCCAGACATTGTTGGAAATCGCAATTACTTCACCGCCGGTGATTTCCTTTTCCATTTCTATCGCTTTTCCAAGGAACTCCATAGTAATATTCTTGCCGGTTTTTAGACTCTGAATAATGGTATGGCTCCATACCGGACTATGTTCGATCAAGCCGGTTTTCGTGAAACGAGATATGGTTTCTTCGACGTCGTATGGGACCTGCTGATGTTTTATAGCAACCTGCGAGTGGTCACCTCCAAACTCCAGTAATGAATATTCTGCGTTACTGTCCCTGTTAAAATGAACGCCTACTGAGCCAGGATTCAGGGCAATTTTCCCATTTAGCCTTGTACTCCATTGCTCATGAGTATGCCCGCAAACAAGTATCCCTTCAGGAATTTCTTGCATAATTTTTGCTATTTTTTTTGTTTCAGGATACAAATGATCGTTACTATAATTAGGTGAACCATGCACTATGCGTAGGTTGCTGCTTCCAATCTGTACTGACATCTGTGTCGGTAAATCAGCGAGAAAGGTTCTATTCTCTTTATACAATGAATCAGAAGCCCAAACAAAAGAGGACCATTGCTTTCTCCGTCTCCATTCATCCTGATCCGCACCGTCGAATTGACGCAGATACTCCTCACGATTGCCGGCTATGACCATGCAGTTTTCTAATGATGCAATCATTGACACAACTTCATTGGAATCCGGACAATCAGTGATTAGATCGCCAGCCACTATCACTAAATGAGTATCAAACTGCCGCTGGTGTTCAATAACGGCTTTCAAGGCAGGGGAATTCCCATGTATGTCTGCAAGAATAGCTACACGAATCATAACTTAACTATGTCTCCTGAAATTCTCCACCATAGACATTTTGCTTTACGCGAGTCTCCTGCACGACACTCATAGCTGAAAAGTTATACTGTCAGACTACTATCTCTCATCATCATAGCACAATCCACCCGCCCTAATCTGTATCTGGATAGCGTGGTTTTTTGCTTCCTATAGCAGGCGTTCTGTCGACTTGCAGACACCGTGGCCGATACGCTATGGTTTCTACATATC
>JABGPX010000951.1 GCA_018644745.1 Spirochaetales bacterium | reverse complement strand
CCTATGTAAAGCGGGCGAAATCCGTGAGGATCACGAACGGCTATGAGCGAGTTGTCATGTATAATAACCAAGCTGTATGCACCTTCCATCTGTGTGAGGGTTTCCAGAAGAGCCTCGTCAAACGAAGGTTTTCTTGACTTCGCGATGAGATGCAGCATGAGTTCGGTATCGGAGGTGCTTTGAAAAATAGAGCCTTCGTCGACCAAACGTCTGTTTATGTCAACAGCGTTCGAGATGTTGCCGTTGTGGCCGATTGCGATTTGTCCCTTGTTGCAGGTTGCGAGAACCGGCTGTGCATTTTCGAGCAGGTTTCCGCCGTGTGTAGAATATCGAACGTGCCCGATCCCCACAGTAGAGCTCCGCTTTTCTCTCAAATATCTCGAGAGTACGGCAGCAACCATTCCAAGATCTTTATATAAGACGAGATTCCCATTCTTTCTATATGCAATACCCGCGCTTTCTTGACCTCGGTGCTGCAACGCGAAAAGGCCGTAAAACAGCTTTTCAGGTATATTGTCGCCATGGGGGTTGTAAATCCCGACGACACCGCAATGGTGTCGTAGAGAATCTGAAGGGGATTTCACAGCCTTGGTATATCACCCGGCGCGGGATGTGGTCAAGACGGTAGCCGCGCGACGGTAGCCGCGCGACGGTAGCAGGAGGTTAGGAATCTATATTGAAAAATCTCAAGCTGTTCTCGAAAAGAGCCTTGGTAATGTCTTCGAGCGGCTCTTCTCTGAGCTCGGCTATAAATTCGGCTGTCGCTCCGAGGTATGAAGGTTTGTTCCTCTTTCCGCGATAGGCAGAGGGAACCATGAACGGACTTTCGGATTCGATAAGCATCCTGTCGAGGGGCATATTTTTCGCGGTCTCGTGAAGGTTTTTGGCATTCCGGTATGTCACATTGCCCGCGAAGGAAATGTAGAGATTGAGGTCCAGAGCTTCCTGTGCGTAGTCCCAGTCTTCGGAATAACAGTGGAGTATTCCGCCGCGTTCCGGCAGTTTGTTCGCCAGAATTTCAATAACGTCCCGCCCTGCGTCCCGATTATGGATAATTACAGGGAAATTTAATTTATCTGCGATTTCCAGCTGCCTTATAAACAGCTCGATCTGAGCATCTTTGTTGCCGAATTTCCGATAATAGTCGAGGCCGATCTCACCGATTGCCACAATTCGGGCTAATTTTGTGCCTTCTTCGAGTTTTAGCTCCCAATCTTTGCCAGGATGCGAAACTTCTGATGGAGAAACGCCGATACTATGGTAAACATGTGAAGCAGTTTCCAGATTTCGGTATATCTGGAAAAAATCATGGAGGTTATTACATATACTGACTATATGGTTAACACTCTCTTGGCGAGCTTCCTGTGCTAAGATTAGCTGTTCGATAGGGTCTTCGTTAATAAGCCCTATGTGGGCATGGGTATCAAAAAGTTGCATGTAACTTCCAGTATATGAATAACTTATAGCTTTACCAAATAGGGTTTTGCCTAATGAGGTTTCTTAGGATAGCATGAAGGGTATGAGCAGTCAATATATTTGACAAAGTTTTCAGGTCATGATAATCTGAACGCCGTGAATCACGAATCCCAGAGTGGTTTGCCTATACCTTGAAATTCTAACCTGAAAGGCTGATTTCCTGAGGAAGGAGCGATAGTTGTCACCAGCCAACCAATATAAAAAGTTTGAAAACAAAATTGCTTTCGAACTCGTCAGGTTTTTCAGAAGCGCCGCAAAAGCTGTGTCCGGTTTTTTCAGCAGAATAATACAAACCGGGAAACAGCGCTTCACAATCATGCTTATCCCTCATTCAGAGAAGAAAATATTCAATTTCAAGCTGTCTCTTTTTTCGCTGGTTTTCCTCTGCATACTGCTCACAGGCATACTCGGAACTTTTCTTGTTTTTACGACTCAGTTTACGGGCTTGAATAAAATTCTTACGACAAGGTCCGCGAATCTGGAAAGCAGTGAAGCAAGCCTTGAATCGATTAGGGACGAGCTGCAGAGTCTTAAGAAAACCGCGGCAAAATTCTTCGATGAGCTCAGTGCTACACATAATACGCTGGGTTTAGACGAATCGGACAAAAACGGACGTTCCACGACCAATGGTGATATTTCATCGTTCTTTGGAATACAGGAGCAGGATGAGAGCCTGATGAGGGAACTTGCAGATCTGCAAAATCTATCCGATTCAATGCTGCAGTCTCTCGATACTCTGAAAGATATTACTCAATTGCAGGAATCTACTCGCAAGCTTCTTGCTGATCTGCCGAATTACTGGCCGGTACAAGGGCATCGACGTATTACAAATTATTTTGGCTTTCAGGAACATCCGATTTCAAAGGAGACGTATCTCCATATCGGGCTTGATATCGCAAATAAACGTCACGATCCGGTATACTCTGCGGCAAACGGCAAGGTTATCGAGAGAAAGTTTGATAAGCTTGGATTCGGCAACTTTATAGTCATCGCACATAAGGCCGGGTTTTCCACAAAATATGCGCATTTGGGAACGGTTGACGTGAAAGAAGGCGATACCGTTGTGCAGGGGCAGAAGATCGGCACAATTGGAAATACCGGCTTGTCGACCGGATTCCATCTGCATTTTGAGATAAGATTAGGTTCGCAGGCACGAGACCCGTTGATTCATTTGCGAATGACGGATAGTGTAACCCCAGGTTTAGAATCTAGATAGAGTTCGGATATCTTATGAATGAAAATCTCATAGAAGATGGATCTTTTATAAACTCAATAGTCGGTGAAGGTACGGCCTTTAGAGGCGAACTCCATCTCAGCGGATTGTTGCGTATAGATGGTGATTTTTCCGGAACAATTCGTACATCCGGTAAAGTGCTGATCGGCAAGAGCGGAAGAGCGGAATGTACAATCCGCGCGAATACGGTAGTTATCGGCGGAGTAGTTCGAGGAAATATTTATGCGGATGAAAAGGTGATAGTACTTTCGACGGGCATGATGATCGGCAACATCCGTTCTCCCCGTCTTATCGCCGAGGAAGGCGTAATCCTTAACGGGAATTGCCTAATAAAGCAGGAAGATAGCGAATCAGTATTGATGGAACCAGTAGAACCGGAACAAACCTTTGAGGCGTTGAAATTTATGAGATCTGAGCCCAAAGAAGATGACAAACAGGTTGTTGGTGAAATTAAGAGAGAGCTATCTTCATGGAACGGATAAATCCCTCCGGGAAAGCAAGCTACAAACCCGCAGATCGAAGCAAGAAAAAAGGCCGGCAGAAACCAACTCAAAAAACAACATTTACTTCTTTTATAAGTAATCATGAAAAAATTGAAGAGAGCGCGATGCTCTTCGAGGAACTCGGGATTTCTAACGAAGCAAGCCTCGAGGAAATGCTAGATTCTGTACACTCCATTGGCGACCAGGTGAAAGATAATGCTACATATGCGACCATCGGTAAGTATCGCGGAGCCGTTCGGTCATTTATGAAATATGTGCTGGAAAATGCGTTGGTTGTTGAAGAGCGCAATTCCAGCCCGAATATTCTCAGGCAAAAAAAATTTACTTTGGTACAGGTGATAAATCAGAAACTCGACCGACTTGCTTCGGGGCTGCTCGCGGGACAGCGGGAAGCTCTTGATGTACTCGCGGGAATTGATGAAATAAATGGTCTACTGGTGGATCTGACAAGATAGGAGAGATAACAATAGTGAGCGATACTAAGGATCTGGCAGAGAATGGCACGGCTGTGACGCCTCCTCAAGCCGAGAAACAATATTATAGAATAAAGGTTCTGCATTCGAGCGAATCGCAGATATGCGGCTGGAAAAGCGGCGATATCGAGCCTGGCGCTACGGTAGTCGTAAACTCCCGGTACGGCCGCGATCTCGGAAAAATCCTCGGCGTGGTTTGCTCGAAGCGTATTCAGGACAAAAAATCTATCTCAGACATTATTCGCATGGCTACCGAAAAAGATACTCAGATTTATGAAAAGAACCTCGATCGTGAAAGAGAGGCTATGCAGATCTGCCGCGAAAAAGTTCGAGAGCATAAGCTTGATATGAAGCTTGTTTCGGCCCATTTCCTCAGCGAAGAATCGAAAGTTCTGTTCTTTTTTACCGCTGACGAAAGGGTTGATTTCCGGGAACTCGTGAAAGATCTGGTCGGGATTTTTAAGATGAGAATTGAACTTAGGCAGATTGGCGTTCGCGACGAATCGCGAGTGCTTGGCGGGCTCGCCGTGTGCGGCAGGGCTTACTGCTGTCATGGAATTACCGATAAGTTGAAGCCGGTATCGATAAAGATGGCAAAGGAACAAAATCTTTCTTTAAATTCTATGAAAATATCAGGATCCTGCGGCCGTCTTCTCTGCTGCCTGTCCTATGAATACGACTTCTATAAGGAAGAAAAGGGTAAATTGCCCTCTGAAGGAAGCCGGTTGAAAGTAAATAATATTCCGCATCGGATACAAGAAGTTAATCTCCTAACGAAAACAATAAGATTGTCTTCTTCGGAGGGCGGCTATCGGGATCTGCCGTTTTGCAGTTTTACCAGACACGCCGAAACTAATCAGTGGGAAGTCGAATCCGTTCCGGATGAAGAGTAGGCTTTAAAGCACATACAAAAACCCACAATCTGTTTTGCCTTACTATTGTAATCCCTCACATAATCGGGGTTTTTCGTATGTGTTCGATGTCAATGCGGCGTTAAATAGAGACGCTTTTTTTATATTGGGTTGACGATGGATAATCCAGTGTGTTATATTCGGTCAAATATTTGACAGGTGTAATGCCACATCAAGGAGACAATACATGGCCAGTGTGAGCAAGAATGCGCGAACCGGTTCCTCTACACAGAAATTTGAGTGCGGATGCGGGGGCGAAGTTAAAATGAAATCGATTTTCTCTAAAGGGAAACTTCGCTATATCGCCGAATGCGAAAAATGCAACAAACAGGAACGACGGCCGAGCGACTTTAACTAGACCTTAGCAACGTGGAGTCGACGAGAAGGGCTGTTTCGTCTAATGAGACAGCTCTTTTCTTTTTACCTGATCGTGAGCCGATGAGCATTGGCTTGCCTATCTTAAGTGTTGACAGGAAAGAACTTATTTGGTAACTTTGGTTTCCGAATCGAGATTTCCGGAGGATTATTGACTTGCCAGGGAAAGGATCCGCGGCGAAACGCCAGCGACAGAACGAAACAAGACGGCTCCGAAACAAAGCAGCTAGAAGCCGGATACATACAGTAAGAAGAAAATTCGTCGAAGCGGTTGAAGCGAAAGACAGTGATACCGCCCAGACACAATTTGCAGAAGCAAGCAAACTTATCGATTCCGCGGCGAACAAGGGTGTTTATCACCGAAATACCGCCGACAGAAAGAAGTCGAGACTGCATAGAATGCTCAACTCGCTGCAAGGCGAGTAGGCCGGAGTAGCTCGGATCAATATCCGAGAAATGGAAGGGTGTGTTTTGGCAGGAAGTAAACTGACCAAAGCGGAAATCATCGAAAGTATTTATGAACGGTTGGGTGTCAACCGACGCGACATTCACAATATCGTAGATGAATTTTTCGAAGAAATCAAAGCCGGCCTGCAAGATGACAAAGTCGTCGAGCTTCGTGGGTTCGGCACTTTCGAAATCCGTACCCGAAAGGGACGCGATCGCGCGAGAAATCCCAAAACCGGCGAGATTGTTCCCGTCAGCGCCCACGGCGTCGCCGTTTTCCGTCCGGGAAAAGAACTGAAAACAATTGCCTGGTCTCTCAGAAAATAAAATGACCTTATCAGAAGATGCCCAGCACCTCTCCCGTGGCGGATCTACTCCTACGTTGAGGTTTTTAGCAGATCTGCTATTGCTGGCCTTTTCAGCTCTTCTGTTTACTTTTTCCTTTCCCAGTTTTCTGTCGAAATGGGGCTGGTTCCCGATTGCATTCTTTGCGATATTTCCTCTTTTTATCGTAATAAGGAGAAACAATTGGGTAGGTAATGTCCTGCTCGGATTTCTATACGGATATGCAACCTACGCACTGTATAATTTCTGGTTGTCAAAATTTCATCCACTTGCTCACATCATAGTACCGGTAATTTTTGCCGTCTATTTTGCAATTCTCTTTCCCGTGCTCAAGCTGACATATACCCTCTTCCCGCGTTATGGCTATCTCGTGCAATTCGCTGTTTGGATAGCATATGAGTATTTACGCACTCTCGGGTTCGTCGGCTACGGGTACGGTATCCTTGGTTATTCCCAGTACCTGTTTTTACCTCTCATTCAGCTTGCTTCGCTGACCGGTGTGTGGGGAGTATCAGCTTTGGTAGTGTTCCCGTCGGTGTATCTCGGCAACGCCCTCGCGGGAGCCGGGGGGGGGCCTCGTAGCTGGCTTATATCCATTCAGGTATTTTATTCTAGTCATAGAATTGCTCCTATTGTTTACGGCTTTTGTTTCATAACCGCCATTATTTTCGGCGTCGCACAGAAATCTGATTTTGGCGATCAAAAGCAATGGCGGGTCGCCCTTATCCAGCAGAATGTGGATCCATGGCACGGAGAATTAGCCGCTTACACAAACTCTTTCAACATACTTTCGAGATTGAGCGATCATGCCATGATTGAGGATCCGGATATTGTAGTGTGGTCGGAAACTGCTTTTGTTCCTGGAATTGATTGGCACACAAGGTATCGCACCAACCAGGGGAGCTACCGACTCGTGAAGCGTCTCAGAGAATATCTCGATGTGCAATCGGTTCCGTTTGTAATAGGAAACGACGATGGGCAGCTGGAGAAATTCGGCTTGCCGCCGGTGAATCCTGATGGTTCCCTTAATCGTCTCGATTATAACGCGTCCCTGTTGTATATAGATGGAGAGATAATCGAGACCTACCGCAAACTTCACCTCGTGCCTTTCACCGAGGGTTTCCCTTTCGAGGATTCGCTCCCGGGTATATATAATTGGCTGAAGGCGGCGGATACCCATTTTTGGGAGAAAGGAGATGAGTATGTGGTTTTCGAAGCGAATGGCGTTAAGTTTTCTACGCCCATCTGCTTCGAGGACACTTTCGGCTATTTATCGCGAGGATTTGTACAGAATGGAGCACAGGTCATTGTAAATATGACTAACGATTCCTGGTCGAAGTCGATCGCTGCGGAAATGCAGCATATGAATATGGCGGTATTCAGGGCGGTGGAAAACGGGAGAACCGTTATCAGGTCGACCAACGGCGGAATTACATGCACCATCGAACCTGATGGGCGAATAACCTCCATGCTTGATCCTTTTGTCGAGGATTTCCTGGTAAACGATGTACCCGTTTATGATGCCAAAACTACTCTTTACACTAGATGGGGAGATTGGGCTGGAATATCATTCTTGATTGTATCCGGATTGCTTTTCTTGTACGGGACCGGCGTGGCACTGTTTCGGCGATTCAGCCGCTCCAGTTTTAATTGACAAGATTCGGTGAGTAGGGCAGAATATAAGCCTATGGATCACCTGGATTATTAAAGTATGGAAGAAAAAACTAAAATCTTAATTGTTGATGATGAACCTCTAAACCTCGATTTCTTTGATGTAATGCTGAGTAATTTGGGCTTTGAGGTCGAAAAGGCTGAAGACGGCGAGGTCGCCCTGGATCTGGTTCGAGAATTCGAGCCGGATCTTCTCCTTCTCGATAACATCATGCCGAAGTTGTCAGGCTGGGAAGTAACCCGTGCCTTAAAAACCGGCGCAGATTTTGCCGACTATCGCGATATTCCCATCATAATGTTCTCAGCAATGGACGACGTAAAGGACAAGGTTGAGGGATTTGAGCTCGGAATAGAAGACTACATCATCAAACCCTTTAATTTTTCAGAGGTTTTGGCAAGGATTCGCGCAGTTCTGCGGCATCGAACCTTGGCAAACCACGCGGTTGTAAAGGAACGTCAGCTCATTCGAATTGAATCGCTGAACCAGAGCCTTATATATTTTACCCAGCACCTTAAAGCACCTGTTGTGGAACTCAAGGAGTTCGCCGAAGGCCTCAATAAGGAAGATCCGGCAAACATTCAAACCCTTGTTTCGATGGTTGTGAAGGAAACCGAAGAGGTCCTCGCCGCTCTCCACGGATTGGAAGAAGAGATTCAAGATCTCGAAGGTCAACAGGAACAGGCAAAGAGTGTTAAGACTACGCTGCAGGATCTTGAGAGCAAGTTTCAGAAGCATTTCCAAGAACTGAAAGAAGAGGAAAGAAAAGCAGGCGGGGTAAACAAGTGATAGATGCAAATAAAAAGAAAACTCTTGCGTATTTTGCTGAAGGCCGGAAGAGGTACAAACTCATGGACTTCCAGAATGCGAGGAAGTATTTTATGGCGGCTTTGAAATTAGATCCGGCCGACGGACCCTCGGAAGTATATAAGAAACGATGCGAAGAGTTTATCGCCGATCCACCACCGGAAGATTGGGACGGCGTTTACGTAATGAAGACGAAATAACAGCCGGATTTACACACGAATTATTTCTGCTGCAAAGATAAATAGGTAAGTATATGGCGAAATCCTCGGAAAATAAAAATATTGAGCCAATAGCTACGACTCTTGGAAAAGAAACTGTTTTTTCGGGAACGATGCGCTTTACATCGTCCCTTAAGATCGACGGGAATTTCAAAGGTGAGATTGTTTCTGCCGGATTTCTTTATGTTGAAGAAGGCGCACAGATACAGGCCAATATCAAAGTCGGCTCAGTCGTTGTCGGCGGAGTGGTGCATGGGAATATCATTGCCACAGAGAAGCTGGAAATGCTTTCAACCGGAAGGGTATATGGGAATGTTACGACCTCAAAGTTGAAAATTGCCGACGGTGTAGTTTTTGAGGGCAAATGTGAAATGATAAAAGATCCTGATGACGTGGATATTTTTTCTTCTTCCGTGGCTAAGATAAAAGACTCTCTTCAGACAGTGTAAAGACTCGGAGATTCCCCATCGAACATTCAATCGCCGCACTATGCATAATCGGTTCGGAAATCACCTCCGGGAAAATACAAGACAATCATGTGAAGTATCTAAGCTCTATTCTCGGATCATACGGTCTTGAAATCGGCGTAATTCTGATAGTACCGGATAACGGAAGTATAACGTCTGAAGTGAAGCGTCTTGCAGGCGAGGTCGATCTTTTAGTTGTTACCGGAGGACTGGGACCAACATCCGACGACATTACCAGAGCGGAGATAGCACAGGCTGCCGGGGTCGAACTGGAAATGAGGGAAGAGCTCTGGGCCGATATTCTCGAGAAGTTCGGCGGCGTAGAACCCTCAGAAAGTAATCGCCGGCAGGCAGAGATTCCTCGCGGTTTTTTCCCTATAGAAAATACTTGCGGAACCGCGCCGGGATTTTACGGCATGATAGAGAAATGCCGTATAGTCGCGCTGCCGGGGCCGCCCGTGGAGTTGCGGGAGATGGCCAGGCGTTTTTTAGAGAGTTACCTAACCGACAATTTTGAAGGGCAAAGAGGCACTGCGGCTGTCGGAACATCATTTCTCATTTCTGAGTCTGTGCTGGAAGACGGCTTTGCTGAGGTAGCTCATCCCGGTGAGGTGTGGCGGACCCGGGCAGAAGGGCATCGAATAGTATTTTCCTTTGAAAGCAACCCTGAGTCTGAAGATATTTTCGACCGGCTTGCCGGAAAGTTTGGCAATTTCTGCATAAGAAGGGGCGAGACCACCGCCGCCGAGATTCTATCAAATACTCTATTCCGGAAGGATATCCAGATCGTTTGTGCGGAATCGTGCACCGGCGGACTAATCAGTAAAATGCTTACTGAT
>JABGPX010000828.1 GCA_018644745.1 Spirochaetales bacterium | reverse complement strand
ATCAGACTCTAGTTTTCAGGGCTTGGACTTCACGCAGGTAATAGAATTTGACAGTGACGATACATTTTTCAACACAACGATTACCCTTACAAATACTAATAATTTTTCGGTTGATAATGTAAGATATATGAGAAGTTTTGATCCTGATCAAGATCAGGATGCTGTTAATGTGGGTGATTCACAGTCATTCTTTACAAACAACGACGTTGAAAACCCATCTTCAAACTCCAGTGTGGCAATATCCCAAGCAGCTGGCGTATTTAGTAATCTAAGTGTGAATTTAGTCTCGCTTGATGGCTCTGCTAGAGGATCAAACTTCGGCTTCACAAACCGCAACCCTTTTGATTCACGTGCATTCGATTCTCCGGTTGATGGAGGAGCATCAGCAGATGATATCGCGATAACTTTGACGATGAATTTCGGTACGATGTTAGCCGGGGAAACTATTACAAAAACCTTTGCTACCGCATTCCAATCAGACACCCTTAATTCCGCTTCAAATAATTCCAATGATTTTATTACTTTGACGGGTAGTGGTACAAATACTTGGAATTCCGGTAATGGTAACGATACGGTTATTTCGTACGGGAGTAACGACGATATTAATCTAGGTGCGGGTGATGATACAGTTATCGCAGTAAATACTACGTCTCAGACGGCTTCTAATGAGTACACTGGTGGTTCAGGTACCGATACTCTAGATTATAGCAATGTCGCAGGCCGAATTGATATCGTCACAAAAAATAGTACACAATATACGATAACAGAACTTGCAGGTTCTAATCGTCAAGATGAAGCGACAACCATTGAAAGGTTTATAGGCACAAAGAGTAATGACGTGTTTCGTGGTAGCTCTACGAATGACGATTTCGCCGGCCATACAGGTGCGGATTCAATTACGACAGGGACAGGGACAGACATATTCCGATATCACAATAAAACCGATGGCGAGGTAGTTACAGCAAATAGAAGTGATCATTCGTCTCACGCTGGAGATACCTGGGCAGATTTTGATAGCGGAACAGACAGCATCGCCCTGTCTGATAAATTCAATCTCGGCAGTGCGATTGTGACGGGAACTAATTTTGAAGTTCTTGCCGCGGCCTTCGATGGAACAAATGCTGTTTCGAGCAGATTCGGGGTAGGGGCTGAAACCCTTATACACGATACGGTTAATGATATTCTTTTCTATGATGATAATGGTTCTGCAGCTGGATTTACTGTCTTAGCAGAATTGAGTAACGGTGAAACAATCCTCGCGTCAGATTTTGCCCTTTTCACTACCGGATAGACATAGAATTTGGCTTGAGATGCGCTAACTGAGATCTGACCATTATCCTCCGATCGATCAACATACGTATAGTATTAATAAATATAAAATAAGAATAAATATTATCGAAACAGACGAGAATTTTTCATGATTTTCCAACCGGTAGTATTGTTATATATGCATTGGGCAAAATATTAAAATGAAAAAGAATATAGCTGAAGAGATCGGTAACCCCGTGCGTTCAGGCGTCTTATACGTCATTATTGCTACAATTCTCTCGCATTTTTTTACAATCTCTGTCCCAATTTATGTTCTAACTGTATATGACAAGGTTATACCTCACGCATCGATAAATACTTTATTTTCTCTTACAGCAGTAGTTGTTATATTTTTAATATTTGATTTTGCGACAAAAGCCATAAGAGCAAATCTGGTAACGGGCTCTGCGGGGCAGATCGATGCAATTTTAAGCAAAACAATTAGAGATAAGTTAAGAATTAATTATTTTCCTAATGAACAACTAAGGTTTATGCGCTCGTTCCCATTTCTTTCCCGCGCGACTGAGCGCTATCGAGAGCTATGGGCGGGAAATAACATACTTACGATAATAGATTTACCGTTTTCACTATTGTACCTGGGTATAATTTATATACTTTCTCCGGCACTCTTTTCCCTCGCGTTTGTATTCGTGTTTATTCATATATCGGTGTGCGTGTACCTAACCCGGCAGAGTGCAACCGTCGAGCAGGATGAGCGTAATTTACGAAGTACGAGAGATCTCTTTGTAAACAAGCTGGGGTCTATTTGGGGGTCTCTTTACCGAAAGACTGATCGAATAAAAGCTGTAGACGGCTGGTTTAAAGAAGAGTTAGGTCTTGGTAGGGTAAAACATTCATATGCTAGATGGAATAATTATCTTGCGATTTGGATTAGTTCGTTTCCCTTATATTCGACAGTTGGCATAACGTTAGCGGGTTCGCTATTAATTGTTCATGGCGGTTTATCTATTGGCGGCTTGATTGCCGTCAATATGATTGCTGCCAGAGTTTATGGCCCTATTCTCGGTGCTGCAAAAATACTTACTTTAATAAATCAGTGTCGAAGCGGTGTTGCACAGATGGGGTCTATATTGGACGCTGCTACACCATTAGAGAGTGTGGGTAAGGAGCCCCTCGCTGAACTGCGATCGCTAGCGTTTTCTCACGTTAGTGCAGAGGGCCAAAGCCAATATGAAAAGTTGACTAACGTTTCCATTAGTTTCGAGGTGGGTAAGGTATATGCTTTAACAGGTGAAGCAGACAGTGGTATCGATCAATTTATTGACAGCCTATTTTCGTTGAATTCAGTGACGCAGGGTAATATTTTAATAAATGAAATACCTATCCAACAGCTACCGTTTGAGGAACTAATACGAGCAGTTGAATTAGTTACTAACTATCCAGCTCTTGTGGGTGGGTCTGTGCGAGATCACTTAGGCGATATTTCTAGTGTTGATCCAGAACTGTTGTCTAATTCTATGAAGGTTTCTGGCCTTAACTCGTTTATAAAGATAATGCCGGACGGGGTAGATAGCCTAATTAGCTCGATCAATCAGAAATATAGGAGAGATCTTTGGCTTCGAGTAAGCCTGTGTAAGTGTTTACTTTATCCGAAAAATATACTGATACTAGATATCGATCCTCTGGCTCTAAATCCATTTGATTTTGATTGGTTAATGTCAGAAATATTAAAGATAAAGGATAATCGAGTTATTATATTTCGTACTAACCGGGAAGACGTTGCCAGGCATTGTGATCTTGTGGTTATGTTTTCAAATGGTGAAATTATGGGGCAAGGTACTTTCAACGATCTTATGTCGTCAAAAGAAAGCCGAAAGAATTATTGAATGTCAGATTCTAAAAGATATTCTAAGCTATTTATTATTCTGTTATTATGTTTATTCGTATCTCTGGCTATGTGGTCGACGACTATGCATTTAGATATGGTTGCGGTAGCTGAAGGTGAAGTTACACCGAGGGGAAGAGTTAAAAAAGTCCAACATTTCGAAGGGGGAATTGTTGAGAAAGTATTTGTTGAAGACGGAGATCTCGTTTCGAAAGGAGATGCATTGATAAAGCTCCAACTAGGGGCAGTCCGAGTAAATGTTTTTGACCTTGAGTCACAATATAAAGCGCTTTCGCGTAAATTACTACGCCTAGAGGCAGAGGAAGAAGGAAGAGTGCCGGATTTCGGCTCTGCAAAAACAGAGTTAGATGGTGTTTTCATTGATAATGAAACAGCGATATATGAGGCACGTGACAATCAAATACGTTCAACAATGACAGTATTAGATCAAAAAATTAGTCAAAGCACTTTTGCCATTGACGAAAATAAATCGAGAATAAGGGGTATCGAACGGAGTTTGGTGTTATTACGCGATCAGCTAGACTCAATGAAGAGACTTTACTCTGAACGGCTTGTTACGAAAACTGACTATCTTGAGCTTCAAAATCAGATTTCATTACTAGAATCTCAGTTACAAGAACTAAAGAGTGTTGACTTACGATTACTCTCAGCGCGAGAGGAAGCTATTGAAAAGAAAGAATCAGAATGGTCTGAGATAAGGAAAAGGCGTTCAGAGGAAACGGTTAAAGTTACTAATAAATTAACGCGATTGAATGATCAGCTCAAACCGGCTCGGGATATCCGAAGACGAGAGACAATTAAGAGTCCAGTGGCCGGAATTGTAAAAAATATTGTTACAACGACGATCGGAGGTGTTGTCGGTGCTGGAGCGGTTTTATTAGAGGTTGTACCTGTTGATGGAGATTTAGTGGTAATCGCTAAACTAAATCCAATTGATGTCGCAGGAGTAAAGCCGCGGATGGAAGCTTTAATAAAAGTAGCGGCTCTTAACTTTTTAGAATATGGCTCTATCAGAGGGGTCGTGAGAAGAGTAGCGCCAGACTCTACTCGAGAAAAAGGAAACCCGCCATATTATCAGGTTGAAATAGAATTAGAGACAACCGCGCTTCATAAAGGTAATCAAGAATTCAAAATTGTTCCTGGAATGATTGTTTCTGTAGATATAAAGACCGGAACAAAAACGGTTCTCCAATATTTTACCGAACCCATATTTAAGTCACTTAATAATTCATTGAATACTTATTGACGTGATGTATCCAGGTCAAATAACTCGCCAGGTAGCGAAAAAAGCCGTGCCTCTGTTGGGAGCTTTACGGTTTAATACGCGAGATCAATATATCGCTTTAGCGGTCTTGTTGCTCTGCGCTCTAATCAGGGTATGGGATCCCGTTTATTTAAGTGATTTCCGATCCATGTCATTCGATGCAATGCAGAAAATGTATCCTCGTCCTGTTGCTAAAGCGGCGGAATTACCAGCACTAATCATTGATATCGATGAGCGGTCTCTTGCCGAATATGGGCAATGGCCATGGCCAAGGACGCTTGTAGCAAAACTCGTCAAGAACAGCAGGGAACTGGGTGCTGCATTAATCGCATTTGATATTGTATTTGCCGAATACGATCGTTTGAGCCCACGTAATATACTAGGGAATATCGAAGGATTAAGTTCGGATGTAGAGGCGCAAATCAAAGCATTGCCGTCAAACGATGATACCCTAGCGTCCGAGTTATCGAAATTTGCTGTAGTACTGGGTAGGGCTGTACGATATCAAACAGAAAATGATAATTTACAGAAAAATGATTTTCCAAAAACTATGATTATAGAGAGAAAATTGAATGGCGATAAGAGTCCGCGTGACTTTTTGCCTAAATTTACACGATTGATTCCGAATATAAATGTTCTAGAAAAGGCTGCTCATCACCCATATGGTGGTTTTGGTGTTTTTAATGTAGTCCCCGATAGGGACGGAGTTATCAGAAAAGTACCGTCTTTTTTCGCATTCGATCGTTGTTATATCAAAAGTATGGTTGATCAGCTTGGTAGGACTAATTGTTTACAGGTGTTGCCATCGTTGGCGTTAGAAATACTGAGGGTAAATACTTATCGAACGACAAATGATAGCAAACCAAGGGGAGCAATTTTAGTTTCGTCAGATCAAGCGGGGATTCGTAATATAAAGGTAGACAATAGACTTCTGATAGAAACAGATAAATCAGGTTATATATGGCCGTACTTTTCTAACTCATCAAAAACTCGCTACATATCTGCGTCAGATTTATTAAATAAGTCGGTAGATAAAAAATTAATTGCGGGAAAGATATTGCTGGTTGGGACTTCAGCGGTTGGTCTGTTAGATATTAGAGCTGTCCCAACTGATGTTGCGATGCCAGGAGTAGAGGTGCAAACGCAATTATTAGAGACAATACTTTTAAATGAGTATTTATTGAGACCGAATTATATTGTAGGTGCGGAGTTATTTTTCGTTTTCATTGCGGGATTTCTATTAATTTATTTATTTCCGATATTTGGGGCTAAGTGGACATCAGTTTTATTTTTAGTGTTAGTTGGATTTGCCATTTTGGTAAGTGTGTACTGTTTTGTAAAATATCGCATCCTCCTTGATTCAACAACGCCATTATTATCTTTAGTAATAATTTATATGGCGCTTTCGTATTTTGGGTTCATACGAGAGGAATCAAAGAAGAAAGAGACACGAAATGCGTTTTCGAAGTATTTGTCGCCGGATATGGTGGAGCGTGTTTCAAATAATCCAGAACAATTACGACTTGGTGGTGATCAAAGAAAACTAACGCTGTTATTTTGTGACGTGAGGGGATTTACTCCGATATCCGAGTCATTTGATCCACCCGGCCTTACAAATCTTATAAATCAATTATTAACCCCACTGACTAATGTAATATTATCTAATAAAGGAACAGTCGATAAATATATGGGTGACTGTATTATGGCGTTTTGGAATGCTCCGCTAGATGATGATAATCATGCATATAATGCGTGTAAATCGGCTTTGTTAATGCTGAATGAGATGGACCCTCTTAATGAGAGGTTAAAGGTTCAAGCGGATCGTGAAGGACGAAAGCATTTAGATCTTAAGGTCGGGTTTGGGCTAAATACGGGGTCTTGCGTCGTTGGAAATATGGGTTCTGAGCAACGTTTTGATTATTCGGTTCTAGGGGATAGCGTTAATTTAGCGGCACGGTTAGAGGGGCAAAGTAAAGAATATGGTGTCCGTATAATAATAGGCGAAACGACAGCTGATGAGGTGGGCGAGCTAGCAATATTAGAGTTAGATTTAATTTTGGTAAAAGGAAAAGCAAAGGCCAGTCGTATTTATGCATTATTAGGGGACGAGGTGCTGAAGGCGAGCGATGAATTCGATCGTTTGTCAGGACTCCATTCAGAGTTATTAAAAGAATATCGGTCTCAAAGTTGGGAGCGTGCAATTACCATGTGTAATGAAATGATTTCAATTAGTGGCGAATTTGAATTTGAAATTAGGGGGTTCTACGAATTAATAAAAAATAGATGCGTTGACTTTCGAGAAAATCCACCAGTAAGTGTGGGGGAAGAATGGGATGCTGTATATACTGCCACCTCGAAGTAGGAAAAGTTGTCCAGCGATGTCGAGTATTTTTCCGAACCGGGTAAGAAGTATGGGTCCGGCAGTTGATTGGCCTGCGTTCCCGTTCCTAAGGGAGCGATCGCCCTCGACGCTTAACGAAATCCAGGTCGGCGGATCCCGGGTAAACCGCGAATTCGCTGTCAGAGCACATTAGTATAAGGGGAACACCATGACGGTACGTACAGATAGTCTTGAACGATTCATTTCCGGAGTTCAAAATCGAAATCCTGGCGAAACGGAATTCCATCAAGCCGTTCAGGAAGTTGCTGCATCGATCATTCCGTATATTCAGGACAAGCCGCAATATCAGGAAATGCAAATCCTGGAGCGGATGGCGGAGCCGGATCGCGCGATTATGTTCCGAGTGTGCTGGGAAGACGATAACGGCAATATCCGCGTCAATCGCGGCTACCGGGTGCAGTTCAACAATTCGATCGGCCCGTACAAAGGTGGTATCCGTTTCCACCCGACGGTCACCCTGAGCGTCCTTAAGTTTCTCGGTTTCGAGCAGACCTTCAAGAACAGCCTGACAGGTCTGCCGATGGGCGGCGGCAAGGGCGGTGCCGATTTCAATCCGAAAGGCAAGTCGGACAATGAAGTCATGCGGTTCTGCCAGTCCTTCATGACGGAGCTGCATCGCCATATCGGTGAGGATACGGACGTACCGGCCGGTGATATCGGCGTCGGCGGTCGTGAGATCGGCTACATGTTCGGTCAATACAAGCGTCTAGCCAACGAGTTCGTCGGTGTTCTCACCGGCAAGGGTTTGGAGTATGGCGGCAGCCTGATCCGGACAGAGGCGACGGGCTACGGCACGATCTACATGCTCAACAATATGTTGCAGCATGCTAGCAATGGCATGGAAGGCAAGAAGGTCGCGATCTCCGGATCCGGCAATGTGGCGACCTATGCGGCAGAGAAGGTCTGTCAATTGGGCGGAACGGTGCACACGATGTCGGACTCATCGGGTTTCATTCACGATCCCAACGGCATCGACGAAGAGAGGCTTGCCTTCATGGTCGACCTCAAGCAGGTGCGCCGCGGCCGGATCAAGGAGTATGCAGATGAGTTCGGCGTGGAGTTCCACGAAGGGCGGCCTTGGAACGTGCCCTGCGACATCGCCGTGCCTTGTGCAACCCAGAATGAGATTACTGGCGACGAAGCCAAGGCGCTGCTTGCCAATGGCTGCATGGCGGTTTCCGAAGGCGCCAATATGCCGACCGAACTGGCTGGCATCGACGCCTTCCAGGAATCCGGAATCCTTTATGCGCCCAGTAAGGCGGCCAATGCCGGCGGTGTCGCGGTTTCCGGCCTGGAAATGAGCCAGAACAGCGCCCGCATTTCCTGGAAGGAGGAAGAACTCCAGGATCTGTTGAAGGGCATCATGAAAGATATCCACGACAATTGCGCGGAATACGGCGCGACGAGCGGCGGCAAGGTCGACTACCTGGCCGGCGCCAACATAGCCGGTTTCGTCAAGGTTGCCGACGCGATGCTCGCTTACGGTGTCGTCTAAGTACGTTATCGAGAAGGCGGCTTCCGGGCCGCGTAGAATCGGCCGGAGTGCACCACCGTTAGGCAAATAATCTCGGGTGACAGATTGAAATAGCGGAATGGGTTTCTCATCCAATGACGCTACTGACCACCCCCGCTGCGCTCCAGCCGATTTTCTCTAACACTGCCGCTGCGCTGCATCGGACAGCGTACGCCGCCGTGTAGCGGCACACATAGCTGGAACCTGAATTTACACGGTGGGCGTCGACGGGGTGTCAGATCGCGAGGTATTGCTGGCGCAACTCCGCGCTGTCGAGGACATCCTGAGCGGTGCCATCGAACACGACCTGCCCCATATCGACGATGATCGCGACCGATCTCTACCTGCTGCGCAACCCGCGAACCCGGGATACTCTCAATAAGACCCGCCATGGGATGCGACTGCCATCCGGCAGGGCGACGCGGAACGATTGCGCCATGCGTGACTCGTGCCGCGTTGGACCACGACGTCCATCGCCTTCAGAGAGACTGTTCCCGTATCGAGAATCAGGTCGATTTCACCTTCGAGGACGAAGCAGAAATCCAAGGTCTCGGTTTTCTGCATATAGGGATGTGGCGCCGTCGGTGAATAGGTCGAAGCACCGGGCGAACCCATGGACTCGAAATACGCCGCGACATCCTTAGGGCCGACCTTACCTTCCCAGTTCGCCTCCGGTGGATGGGTCACGACCCGACAGACCGAGCCATTCTTCGGCGGCTCGATCGTGTGCGGCAGATGCAGTGTCTCCAGCATCATCTTCGCTGGGTTATGGTCAATCACCCACAGCCGCGCCGACGCAAAACCCGGCCGCGCCGGATCGAAACGCACGTCAGGGGACGGCCCGTCAGCGATGATGCTCGAACGCCCCTGTTCACGATCCGCGACGACAATCCGACGCGCCGGTTTGACGCCATCGGGAAACTCGAAACCCTTGGGCAGATCGACCACAGGTTCGTTGCTCTGGACGACACCCAGATCCCCATCTTCGAATACCGCGTCAATCATGTCGAATGCCATGACGCAGCCCAGCCGGGGCGAAGACCAGTTGTGCCAGGAGCCGACCTGAATGGCGATATCGCCCGGCTCCATCAGGAGCATACCTTCATCCGTGGTCAGCTCACGTTCACCCGACAGCATGATTCCGAAATCGACCGACTGGGTCTTGTGCATGCCTGCGGAATAGATGTTCTTGCCGCCCCTGTCCCAGCTGCGTCCGCTGGGTCGCGATTTGGGCTCGTGCACTTCGTGGAGGTCCGGATCGCTCGCCGGATCGTAATCTTCCGGGCACGCCAGGGTCTCAACCACACGCACGTGACCACCCCCGCGTGGCCCCGGGAATTCGTAGGGCGTGTCGCCCTCGTCCGTTGTACCGGACAGTGCCAGCGGCGCGCCGTCCCACACCCAGATATTGGTGTTGTGGGTGCGGCTCGCT
>JABGPX010000401.1 GCA_018644745.1 Spirochaetales bacterium | reverse complement strand
GAAAAAGCATCATTTTCTTTACTCCCGCCTTGTTGCAGGAATTGATGGCGAACTCGAATGGTGTGTGTCCCCATCCCAGTTTGGAATCAACATATTCCTCGTTTG
This sequence comes from Spirochaetales bacterium, assembly GCA_018644745.1. The sequence goes on along the minus strand of JABGPX010000401.1, from coordinate 9,701 downwards.
TATATTGAGTGTCATGCACAACGATATCCGCACCTTCCATAAATCGGAGCAATTTCTCGTTTTCCTCTCTTGCGGCAATGTCTCCTTCTTCAGCTGCGACCTCATCGTACCCGAACTCTTCGGGATTAGTAGGGAATATATTTCTGTAAGGTTCTGTATCGTAAGCAGTACAGAATACTTTGCCTTCATGCTCAAATTTATAGCCAAGGCAGAGGATCGGGTGATTCAAGTATTTAGTTGTTACGGTGATGCCGTCGCCAAGATCTATTGAACTTTCTTTGAGCGGGTAATAAGTGATCTCGGCGGAGAGTTCAGAATGTTTTATTGGAAAATAGCGATATGAAAGTTGACTTCCGACGATTTTATCGAGTCCTTCGTTCTCGTATGTAACCGGACCGTAAATTTTCAGCTTTGTATTCGGTATATAGATTGGCGTAAAAAAAGGAAAACCCATGATGTGATCCCAATGGGTGTGGGTAAGGAATATCGATGTTTCTATTGGACCTTTGGGCAGGTCATGCTGCATCATGTAATTCCCCAATGAGCGAATCCCTGATCCGGCGTCTATAATCAAGAGTCGATCATTATCGCCGAATCGTAACTCGATGCAGGCCGTATTTCCGCCATATTCAACAGTCGTCGGTCCCGGACATGGGATTGAACCCCTGACTCCCCAAAACCGTATTTTCATATCCGCTCCTTTTAATCAACTGGCAACTTGAAGGAAGATTCTAGCCTTTTCGATTTCTGCGTTGACCCGATCTTCCATTTCGTCTTCGAGGTAAGTGAGAGTGATCTGGAGGTATTCGGATATAGATGGGTCCAGTGTCTCAGGGTATCTGTCACCTGAAAAACCAATCTCTGAAATATTTGCAAAATAGTTTGCCATCGCTACAGTATAAAGCAGATCTTTATGCTCACCTTCATATGTTGTTAGTGCATGATGATGGCATACCGCATCGTGAATTTCATCACTGAGCTTCCAATTATCTACAACAATTCCACCTACATCACTATGATTCATTGTGAGAATCTGCCCTTCGGCTGCATAGAGAGGCAGTGATTCTCTATCGGAAAGTCCCATTACATGCACATAATCTTCCGAAAGCCGGTTGTTTAGCGGTATCTTACCCACGTCGTGGAGCAAACCGGCGATGAAATATTCCTCAAGGACTTTTTTGTCTATTTTGCGCTGAGTGGCAATAAGTTTGGCAGTGACACCCACACAAAGCGAGTGCCGCCAGAACCCGTCCATGTTCAATGCCTGAGATTTTAATGCACTCCCGAGGGTCCCGAGTACCGCTGTACTCAAAGCTAGATTCTTAACTGTATTTATTCCTAACATGATTATTGCCCGTACCAGAGAAGTAATCTCCTGGTTTAGTCCATAGTATGCAGAATTTATCAATTTCATTACTTTTCCCATCAATACGGGGTCAATGCTGATAATTCTGTTAAGATCCGCGGGAGACGCATTCGGATCATTACAAACTTCCAAAACTTTTGCGACACTGGTTGGTAAACTTGGCATCTTCTCAATATATGAGTTGATTGCCGCTATGAAGCGCTGGTTAGCCATTGGGCTCTCTCCTTATAGTGTCTACAATATGTGTAATTTTCGCTCTGAGCGCAAGCCCAACGTTCTGATTTGGCAATGCATCTACAAGGCCATTGATATAACTGAAAGTGCCAGCAATTGCAGAAGGTGACACCGATAGGGCATTCGGCTTCACCGTCGTTGGCTGAGCAGTTTCGTGCACGCCCTTTTTCCCTCGCAGTTTCTGTTTCAAAGTTTCCATTCTGAGTAAAAGGTCGTGTTCGTTGAAGAACTCTCTTGCATCATCAGGTAGATAATCTGAAAGATATTCTAACCGGTCTATCAAATCTGCTGATTCATCAGGGTTTATTTCTGCAGGCTTTCGGGGAGCACTTGTAGGCTCCTTCAATTGGATTTCCTCTACGTCCTCCGGTGCCCATTCTTTTTCATCTGCGGATGGGGACGGAGGATGCGCGTTCGTGTTTGTGGCTTGGGTGGGCTGTTTGAGCGCTACTTTGATTGGCTGAGGGGCACTCATCTGAATATTTATCGGCGACATCTGTGGTGATACCAGTGAAAAGGGGGACGGAGGAACGCCTTGAGATCCTGATGATGATGCCGTGCCTATATTAACATTAAAATCGGTCATTTCTCCTCCAACTTCGCGCGGCTCAGCCGGTTTTTCGAGGGACGGAGGAGGCATAGCCGGCTGAGGAGGCATAGCCGGCTGAGGAGGCATAGCCGGCTGAGGAGGCATAGCCGGCTGAGGAGGCATAGCCGGCTTTTCGAGGGACGGAGGCGTTGACGGAGGCGCTGGCATAGGCGCTGGCATAGGCGCTGGTTGGGGTTCTGACTGAAGGGGTGGAATCGAAGTTGGAATAATAACCTCGTCGAATTCTTCTTCCGGCGGGATAATATCTTCTTCCATCTCTTCAATATTGAGTATATCTTCTTCCTCATCTACCAGGATGACAGGTTCAATGCCGCCGATGTCTAATATTGGAACTGTTTCTTCAGTAAATTCGGAAAGGCCCTGAAATACCAGGCTTTCTTCTTCCTGGTGCTTTCCTTCGTCAAAGGACCTATCAGGCGTAGAAACAAGCGCGTTGAGATTACGTTCCCAGAGTTCCTCATAGTCCTGAGCATATTCATTTACTATTTGCTCATAGAGCTGCAAGGTATCGTGGAGGCTGTCGAGGTCGTCTTCACTCCCCCGTTGGTTTTGAACATTGACGAGAGACTCAGCATACCGAATCGCTTGCTCTTGATCTCCCATTGCATTATAAGTCCTGATTGTTGCGGAAAGGACCTCCTGGTCTTCCGGGTAATCAGCTCTCATCTTTTCCAGGATTGCGCTGGCTTCATCGTAGAGATTGGTTTTGAGGTACAGCTCCGCAAGAAGAAGTCGGGCATCATGATGATTTTGATCAATTTTCAGCACGTGGCTCAATTCGGCGATCGACATTTCACTGTTGCCAAGGTCCCGATGGGCTTGGGCCGCGAATATCCTCGCATCTGTGTTTGATGAATCTATGTTCACAGCCCGAATAAGATAAGCTTGCGCCTTATCCGGTTTCCCGGCGCGAATGAGCAAGTTGCCCATTGCTATAAGCGCATCGACATGATTAGGATCGCGTTTGAGTATATGGCGGAGCTGACGATTGGCTTCTTTTAGGCGTCCGGTATGTATCAATATGCAGGCAAACTGATACCTGGTCTGTGTGTTTTTTGGATCTGTCTTGAGCAAATCGGAGAGATGGGTCTCCGCCCGGCCGTAATCACCGCTGCTTTCATATAGACGGCCAAGATTGAGCGCGGCCCTCGCGTACCCCGGAGATGCAATTAGTGCTTTTTGATAGTGCTCCTCGGCTTCCTCTATTCGACCTTGCTTCGCGAGCAGCACAGCAATATTGTTTTGTGCCATCGCATTGCCCGGATCTATTTTCAAGATATGGCCAAATGCACGATAGGATTCCTTATCATCTCCAAGTTTTTGAAGTGTGATCCCAAGATTATTCAAGCCCTCTTTCCAACCAGGCCGCGCCTTCAACGCTTTCTGGTACTCTGCGGCAGCTAGTCTATCATTTCCCATTGATTCGAGGGAAACGCCGAGATTGTAGCGAAGCGACGGGTTATTGGCGTCTTTTTCCAGGCCCTTTTTGTACAAGGTGGATGCGGAATCATGGTCTCCCAGCTGTTCAAGCAGATTGCCGAGGTTGTTGTAGGCCAATGTAAAGTTTGGATTGAGCTCAATCGCATTTTCATACCATTGCCGGGCTTTGTCGAAATTACCTGCTTGCTTGTGGAAGTTCGCTAGATTGTAGCTGATATCCGGACCAGCAGGCGCCAGGGACACCGCTTTTTCCATCGCCTTCAGCCCGTTGGCCAGGTCTCCGCGTTGACGATAAAGAACACCAATATTGTTGAATGCTTCTGCATTATGAGAGTCGAGTTTTAAAGATTGCTTGTACGACGCAAGGGCGCCACGGTAATCATCTTTTTTGAGCTTAATGTTACCATAGAGGATATGTGCTTTGGGATTTTCCGGTTCATTCTCAAGGAGTGCGTGTGCATATTTCTCTGCCGCATCTAAATCTCGAGCGCGCATTGAGTTTACGGCGTTTCTGACAAGTGCCTCGGTTTTCATGGTTCCCGTTGATGTATGTTGGAAGGTCGTGCGGCTACTTCCTTCGAGAACTCACTCTTGTGAGGAGGGTCGCTCGAATCGTAAGCGGCCACCGCAACGTAATACAGTTTTCCGTTGGTCAATCCATCTAATGATACCTGAACATCCGCGCCTACATCGATAGGTGATGGACCAAGGTTTGCGCCTGAGCCGAAATACTGCCTCGGTTTGTTACCGTAGTATACAAGATATCCCGATACGTCGCTATCAGTTGATGCCTGCCAATTGACGGCCAGGGCCTCATTTTGAGAATCGATTCGCACCCAAGCCGGCGGGTGCGGAGGAAGATCCGGGATAAAATCCACCTGCAGTGACGAAAGTGTCGGAGTCAAATTACCCTCGCCGTCGGGAAAAAGCTCCACTAAGATCTGTAGATATCGACCTCTCGTGCTTCCGGGGAAATTTTCTCCAGGAATGAAAGGAATCCATTCAGCGACAACTTCCGACATCGATCGAAAAGCTTCTCCGAGGCGATAGTAGAAATGAATCCCGGTATTTCCGGGTATTTCAATTTCCGCGCTAATGCGGGAGAGAAGTGAATTATTATATTCAAGATCGTATACCTTCGTCATAGCTGTGCCGGTGTTTTGGGTGAAGACATCAGTAAAAGGATCGCTTATGAATTCCCGCGATATTCTCAATTCATCGAGAAGACCGTTGAGGGAGGATCCGATTTGTAGGTTTTCGCTCAAAGTATCGCCGGTCACCAGATCAAAGGGTTTGCCATCTTCCCGTCCCGTTTCTGTTGAGTGGGTAACATATTCCGGAACGCCGTCGATGAGATATTCGAGCAGTCCTGTGCCGCTGTCATATCGAAGCAGATGATGGTGCCAGGTTCTCGGAATGAGCCCTCTGCGGCCGGACAAGACAACGGTTCTACTCGAATGATCCGGGGGTAGGAACACATTTTCGAAGCTCCATTTCAATTTTCGGTCACTTATGCTGCATCTCACTTCTTGCGGAAGGATCCTCTGCGAAGCAAGTCGAGAGCCTTTCCATAGCAGAATGGTGTCTCCTTCATCAAGGGTTGCCGGGTAAAGCCAGAATTCAATCGAAAAATCTCCCCACGACATGCCTGGCGCAAACATACTTTCCGCTTTGGGACTTAGAGAAAGGAACCTATTGTTTTTCTGAAAGACCGCTGACCCATACCCAAGACGTTTGATCTTTGCAGTTATCTCCGGCGGTGCGGTATTATTGATATACAGCGGCGCTGCATCCGCATATGGAGTATTAAAATGCAGAAGCAGTTCTGTTGTGCTTCCGGATGCATATTGGCCGTCTTCTAGTACGACATCGACGTAGCCATTTTTACCTTCTGTGAACTGAATGCCGTTTATGGTGATAAAGTCGGTCCAGCCATCCTCCGTCCCTAAGACTATTGTTGACGGTACGGCAGAGATTGAGGGGAGTGTACATAATGTGAAAATGTAGAAGTAAATTAAGGTTTGTTTTTTCATCTTTCCTTAATATTATACCAGGGATTCAGCATCAATTCATGGGTTTGGGGATGACTATACGAGCAATCCCAATACCTGTGATATAGTCTGAATTCTACGATGATATCGCGGTGTTGGTTTTGCGATATACACTACAGTATATTATCGGCAGAATTCAGAAGAGGAATATCGCTCTTGCACGAAGATTTGAAAGAACTAATCAGGCATTTTCCTGACCAGCCGGGCGTCTACATGATGAAGGACGCCGACGATAGAATAATATACATCGGGAAAGCAACCAGCCTTAAGAAGCGGGTGGGATCCTATTTCACAGGCACAAAAGATGTGAAAACCCGCTTGTTAGTTAAAAATATATCGACGGTTGAGCCGATTACTACAAGAAACAGCTATGAGGCGCTTATCCTCGAGAACAATCTCATAAAAAAGTGGCAGCCTCGATACAATATCAGCCTAAAGGATGGCAAGTCGTATCCGGTAATCCGGATTACATCAGAAGATTTCCCGAGGGTATTTCGAACCCGGCGGATCATTCAAGATGGATCGGATTATTTTGGACCGTATCCGAGTGTGCATCGTCTCGACACATATATCGAGCTCATCGAAAAAATTTTTCCATTGAGAAAATGCCGCGGCCCGTTGAAAAAGCGTGAACATCCTTGTCTCTATTACCATATCGGCAGATGCGCTGCGCCTTGTGCCGGTCTGATTGACAAAGAAAGTTATCAGGAAACTGTCGAAAACATTAGGAAACTTCTTACCGGGCAGACCGATAAACTGGTAAAGATGCTCAAAGAGAAGATGAAGGCCGAGGTGTTGGAACTTAGATTTGAGCAGGCGGCCGAATTTCGTGACGCAATAGCCGCCGTATCCGATGTAGGCAAGAATCAGGAAGTGCAGGACTTCGATCAGGATGTTCGTGATTACATCGCCGCGATTGAACGAGATCAAATGTGCACTTTTATTGTTTTTCAAATGCGAAAGGGCAAGCTCCTCGGCAGAGATCTTTTCCGAACCGAGAATTTCGGTGATCTCGAAGATGCTCTTCACCAGTTCATTTTTCAGTATTACGCAGACAAGGAGAATTTGCCGGACAAACTCTATGTCTCAGATCTGCCGGATACCGTTTTGATCGAGGAATATCTGTATCGTGAAAGGGGTAAGAGAATTGATGTTCGCGTGCCGCAACGAGGCCGCCATGTTTCGATTCTAAGAATGGCAGCCGAAAATGGACTTGTTGATATGGATCAGCGTTTGAGGAAACGCAGGAGCACTGACGCCCTTGAGGAATTGAAGATTGTACTGAGCCTCGAAAAGATTCCACGACGCATTGAAGGATTTGATATTTCGCAGCTTTCTGGAAAACATCCGGTGGCCTCTATGGTCTCATTCTTTGACGGGATACCGGACAAGGCGAATTATAGAAAGTTTCATATGAAGACCCTTCAGGGGGAAATTGATGATTATGAAGCAATGAGGGAGGTAATCGCCAGAAGATACACGAGGGTTGTGAACGAAGAGCTGGAGTACCCCGACCTCATTCTTGTTGATGGAGGGAAGGGACAGGTGAACGCCGCAAAAGGGGTTCTCGATGCGCTGGGTCTCGATAATGTCCCTGTAGCGGGGCTGGCAAAACGGGAGGAGGAAATTTTCCTTCCAAGTCAGAATGAGCCGTGCAGGCTGCCGGAAACCTCACCGGCACTGAAGGTACTTCAGCGGGTAAGAGATGAATCTCACCGGTTTGCCACTTCATTTAACCGTCGACTGAGGCAGAAGGATGTAAAACTCACACGTCTTTCAGAAATTCCCGGTATCGGAGAGGTGAGAAGTAAAAGGTTGATTCAAACCTTTGGAAGCCTTGATAATATAACCGCGGCTAAGCCTGAAGAGCTCTCAAAGGTGCTCAAAATGAGTCTTGAAAAGGCCATAGAAGTTAAAACTGCCCTGGAATTGGCCGGCGAGACTAGCCCGACTCTTTAGAAATCTTCTTGCAAGTGACCTCGGCGTGGATTATAACAGTAATGAACAGAAGCTTGCTAGCTTTTTAATCACCAATGGGCGAAATCAATATCTAGCAAGCTTTGGGGCATTATAAAGGGATCTCAGAAATGAAAAAAAAACCTCTTTTAATTGCGGTACTTCTCTTCACGGCCGGCTCGGTATTCTCACAACGGGCGCTCAGTTTTGTTACCATCAACGTTTGGTCAGGTTTGTCCTATGAAGGAACATTCAAGTCAAAAACCTACGAAAGCCGCGACGAACGGTCTTTTCGCTACGGGCTGCTGGTTAATGCGCTGAAAGAGCTTGATGCGGATGTGATTTCCATTAACGAGGCAAATATGCTGCCAAGTTATGCAAAAAAACTCGCTCGCGATCTCGAATATGACTATATCTACGCGGTTCGCTATGCCGGTGTCCGGCTTGGGCAGGCAGGATTTCCGATTAATGCGAGGGAAGGTGAAATAATCCTCGCGAAGAAGTACCTGAATCTCGCGCTTGTCGGTAGTCGGGGGCTTTCCGGCGGGTATGCTGGAAATTTCGCCGCATTTCACTTTGGTGAGGCGACCCGGGTTCTGTCGGGACGAATTACTGTCGGAGAACGGGACGTGTATATTTTTAGCACCCATTGGTACGAATCGGAATTCGCCGGCGGTCCGCAGCTTCGAAATCTGGTTGATCGCTTTGAAGAGGGCGGCATTAGCAGCGAGATGCTGCTAGCCCGTGTTCAGGACGCGATGAACGGTCATGAAACGAGGGCGAAAGAAGCAGTAGATACGCTTGCTTATATCGATGAAGTGAGTTCTGGGAGTGCCGCGATTATCATGGGCACCCTCGGAGCGCTGCCCGGCTCGCAGGAGATTCATATTATTGAAGAGGCGGATTTCATGGATGTCTGGAAGGACAACAAGGATGCCGGTTATACCCGCGACGGCCTTGTAAATTCTAATATGATCGAATACATGTCCGATGGCGAGAATGAATATGCTGTAAGAGCACGGGTAGATTATATCTTCCATCGGGGAGAGGGGCTTCGCACGGTTATCTCCCGGAATGTACTTAATGAAGCTACATACGAAACTCATCCGTCGGATCATTTTGGCGTTCTCGCGGAAATCGATTTCTAATATCAGCTATTAGCTATGCATCCGTTAAACCCAAACGACGCCGTCAAGATGATGAACTCTCTTGGTGGCCAGCGGCGGCCATTTTTATTTATTATTGATTTTCTAGCTCACAGTCCCGTTGTCATACCTCTCGAGGAGGTAGATTCCGGAGAAATTCTGTTCGACATAAACGGCACCGGTAACCTGCCCGATTCTTTGTATGTGCGGGATAAAGATATTCCGTCTTTCTCATTCAGCAAGTTTCCCATGGATTATGTAAAGTACAAAACCGCCTTTGATATGGTGAAAAGTCACTTCATCCTCGGGAATACCTTTCTGGCTAATTTGACGTTCCCGACTCCGATCACTACCAGTCTTTCCCTGTACGACATGTTTCGCTTCAGCCGCGCGAGATACCGCCTTTTTGTCAAAGATCGATTTGTGGTGTTTTCGCCTGAGTGTTTTATCAAAATTTCCGGGAATGTACTTTCTTCATACCCGATGAAAGGGACCATAGATGCAGCGGTGCCTGATGCTGCGCGGGTAATTTTGGACGACCCGAAAGAAACCGCCGAGCATATAACGATTGTTGATCTTATCAGAAATGATATAGGAATCAGCGCGGAGCAGGTCAGGGTACGCAGGTTCCGTTACATTGACACTCTTGTTACCTCCGATAAAATCCTGCTACAGGTCAGCTCGGAGATAACCGGTGTCCTCTCCGGAGAATTCCACAGGAATCTCGGTACTTTGCTGTTCAGCATGCTGCCCGCAGGATCGATAACTGGAGCACCGAAGAAGAAGACGGTGGAAATAATAACCGAGGCCGAAGGATACGACAGAGGGTACTATACTGGTGTATTCGGTATCTTTGATGGGGAAAATCTGGAAAGCGCGGTAATGATAAGATTTATTGA
>JABGPX010000012.1 GCA_018644745.1 Spirochaetales bacterium | reverse complement strand
CCTGACGCGGTGGATCTTCTGATAGAAAAAGGCGTCTCTTTTGGTCCGGGCAAGGCAGCGAATGCCGGCGGGGTCGCGTGTTCCGGATTGGAAATGTCACAGAACAGCCAAAGATTAACCTGGACCAGAGAAGAATCGCTGGATAAGCTGCACACCATCATGGTCAATATCCATGCCGTTTCGGCTCAGACGGCCAAAGATTACGGCGTTGAAGGTAACTACGTTGTAGGTGCCAATATCGCTGGATTCATGAAAGTTGCGAACGCTATGTTGGCGCAAGGCATCATTTAGCCTTTGCTGTAATCCCCGGTCACTGAAGACCGGGGTAGTATAAAAGTGAAGGAGAATAGTCGCTTCCTTGAAGGACGCCGCTGTTTTGCTTCATTTTTTTTTTAGGAAGAGAATAGGATGCAGGACAGGATCGAGAAAACACGGTTGGCAATTTTGCGGATACTCAAAGAACAGAATAAGCCCATCTCAAGCCAAAAGATTGCGGAGAAACTCATAGGCTCCGGATTAGAAATCCCAGACCGAACCATTCGTTTCAACCTTCTGGCGATGGACAAGGACGGGTTTACGGAATACCAGAAGAAGCACGGGCGCCGAATCACACAGCGAGGCATCCTCGAAGTGGAAAAAGCGAGAGTTTTTGATAAAGTCGGATTCCTTGATGCCCGGATTAACAAACTTACCTACGACATGAGCTTCGACTTGTCGGTAAAAGCCGGTACCGTAGTGGTAAATGGGAGTCTCATCAAGAATGATGATATAGAGCAGGCATGTTCATTAATGAAACGGGTGTACCAAGCAGGATACGCGATGGGAACCCTTATGGCATTTTTCGGGCCCGGAGAACAGATCGGGGAAGTCAGCATCCCTGAAGGCTATTTGGGCATCGGCACGGTCTGCTCCGTTACATTGAATGGTGTACTGCTTGCAAACAGGATTCCAACTACCTCCGTATTTGGCGGACTCCTGGAACTTCGCCAAGGACGGCCAAATCGTTTCGTCGAAATCATTCGGTATGACGGGACAAGTATCGATCCGCTCGAGATCTTTATCAAAAGCGGAATGACCGATTACACAGGTGCCACCGAGGATGGCAACGGGCTAATTGGCGCCAGCTTTCGAGTGATCCCGGAGAATGGCAGAGAAAGAGTATTGGAGATAGCGGAGCAGCTAACCGACGTAGGACTTGGCGGCTTCATGGAAATTGGCGTGCCGAATCAACCGCTGTATGGTATACCGGTGAATGTAGATTGTGTCGGCGCAATCGTTATCGGCGGGTTGAATCCCGTAGCGATTCTCGTAGAGAATGGCATTGATGTGTATTCGAAAACATTGTCCGGATTGCTTCCGTATGAAAAGCTTTTTTCATACGAGGATGCGGGCAAGGAAGCAAAAAAATATCTATAACCTACGGGATGTACCATGAACAAACCTGTCATTGATCCAAGCCTATCCCTCGGATTTCCCGCACTTACAGACCTTTTCCATGGCATGATTCCAGGTGACAACATAGTATGGAATACCGATGATATAAGCAATTTCATCCCCCTCTCCCAATGGTATGTTGAAGGGGCGAAGGAATGTGGAAAGCAGGTTGTATATTTAAGGTATGCAAATCATGAACCATTAGTGGAGCAAGGGGAGAACGTCA
>JABGPX010000353.1 GCA_018644745.1 Spirochaetales bacterium | reverse complement strand
CCATTTGGGCTATTCCTACATAACTCAGTTCTCTTGCAGACCGGGAAAAAATCTTAATAAATGATCCGGATTGAGGTCCAAGATCCGTTAATAGTTCAAAACCAAGAAAAAAAGCGATATCTCCGGCGCAGATTCCCAGTCCTTCACCCAGATGGTCTGGATCTCTAAAGGAAGATAGACGTGCGTCCGTGGCGTATTGATGAAAAACTGACGGATTACCGCGGCGATACAAGTCTCGATCCATAATATCATCATGAACAAGCAGGGCGGATTGAAACAGCTCAATGGCCGCTCCGGCAGTAAAAGAATCGGCACTGACCCGACCTGTTGCCAAACCATCGGCTAAGCAGACAAGACCGCCGCGAATCATTTTCCCCTGCTCTGCGAAATCTATGATCCTGCTCAGCACATCCGGACCAAGAGGGTGCACCCGCGAGAAATCGTCCCGGAGAGTCTTCTCTTTGTCGCGAAGCACTTTGCCGATCGAGATTTTCCATTCTTCAAATGATTTCAGCAGAGAAACGGAGCTCCCCTGTGTAGTATTCTTTTCCATGGACAAATGGTAATACACAATATGTAGTTTATCAAGACGAAAATCTAAGATTGCTTGCTTTTTTACACATAACGTGATAAAATGTCCTTGGTGATCGGAAGATTGCCAGCACTCAGAAGGATGGAAAAAATTGGCGGATTTCGCATCGAGGCTGAAGCAGCTTCGAAAAGAAAGAAAATTGAGGCAGATAGACCTTGCCGACGAAATGGGCGTGGCACAAACCACTATTGCAAATTATGAACAGCACAGCAGGTTTCCCGACGAGGAAACCCTGCGGAAAATAGCAAATTTCCTCGAAGTCTCTCTCGATTTTCTTCTCGGACGCAGCGATGTGAATCTTCTGAGCAATAGAGCAAATACGGCCGCGTTGAATAAAGAACACCTCTCAGATTTGGCTAAAGGTTATATAGGTGAGCTCCTCGCCGGACGAAAAGAAGAGGCCTACTCTCTCATAATCAATGAAGCGAAGGCGGGTAAGACGATACGATCTATTTATGCAGAGGTATTTGAATCGGCACTGATAGAAGTGGGAAGTAAATGGGAGATAAATGAAATAGATGTATCTCGAGAACACTACTTTTCAGAAGCAACAGAGTCCCTCATGGGCCAGCTCAGAGCATATCTGCAAACACCGGATACTGCCCGCGGGATCCTGCTTGCCGTCACGGTGAACGGTGAATTTCATCAAATTGGCATCAAGATGATAACCGACATTCTTGAGGAAGAAGGGTGGCAAACCTTCTACATCGGTATTAATACCCCCACTGCCGATCTGGTAAAGGGAATATTGGAAACTGATGCCGATGTACTGGCAATATCGGCGACTATGGCTTTCAACGCCGATTCGGTCGCCAATATGATTCTCCACATCAGATCTGCTCTACGGAAAAGCAGGAAAGAATTGAAGATAGTTGTAGGCGGACTGGCATTCGCCAGCGATCGGGACCTTTGGCAAAGAGTTGGAGCAGACAGCTACGCCGGCAGCCTGGCGGGGGCGGTCTCTACTATAAATTCCTTACACGATGAGATAAACCATGATTGAATTCGAACAGGTTACCACCCGGGGCGGAGACGGAGGCGAAAGCAGTCTGTACAACGGAGAGCGACTCAGAAAGGATGATGTACTTTTCGTAACTCTCGGAGACATTGATGAGTTATCATCTCTCATCGGACTGGCTAAAGCAACTATAAGAATGGAATATCCAAAGGAAAAAAAAATTCCTGATGTACTGGATTCGATACAGGGAGTACTGATACGAGTCGGAGGACAGGTAGCAACACCGGAGAAGGATCCAATCTATGATAAGCTTTCGGTGGTTACAGTTCAGGATGTAAAGCGGCTTGAAAAAACAGAAAAACAGTTTCTAAAAAACTTAGAGATAAAAGGTGAATTTATACTACCGGGTGCGACGCGGGCCGGTGCATTTCTTGATATCGCAAGAGCAGTTTGCAGGCGGGCGGAGCGAGATGTTGTTACCTGCATAAGAGATAAATATAGAGGGAAACTTGCCACGTGCCAGAACTATTTGAATCGGCTATCCGACCTTCTCTTTGTTCTGGCACGATGGCTTGAGGGATAGTAACAGCTATACGAGAATCCTGCGCTTAAAACCCCTGGTATCGAAACGCTTCATACACAAATGGCAGTTATTACAATCGGTTTCGTAGCAGTTCCTGTGTATTCTTGATGGATATTGCTTTCTAAACGCCCTTTGGCATTTCTCCGAGCAAAAGGTGAAATGTTCCTGAGCGGCGCCGAAAGCAACATAGTCATCTCCCGCATCCTCTTTATCAGCGTCCGCAAGTGATTTCTCGCACCATGAGCATATGCCGACATGAAGCTTGTGCGAGAGTTCCCGTGCTTCATCGAGTTCATTCTCTTTCCATGTGTGCTCGATGTTGAAAACACTCGAACGCATTACTTCGGCGATAACAACGCCGTCCTTAATACAAAGATATTCGTCACTTCCGCGATGTACATAATCGCAATTGATCTTTTTCCCGTCACGCAGATGAACAACACTATGCCCCTTATCCGGAATCTTTCGGCGATACCAGCCGCAGGTCGGACATACAACGGTAAAAAGAAATCGTTCGGTCCTGCCATGGCAAGATGGGCATCGGCCCTGATCCATCATCATAATGGATTTTATATCCGCTTTGTTCGCCTCACTAAGAGCTACTTTCACCTCGGTGTCGGCCTTGCCGATTTCTTTCGCGTCGCCTATATCGGTAAGCTCAGCAAATTCCTCGATTAACGTGTCGTCTTTCGGTACATCTGACTTTGCCGACATCGCACGCCGGTTCATAGGTTCCTTTTTGTTATTTTTGAATAGCGCCATTATTCCTCCAACTATTCACTATAGGCTCCTCTAAAACTGCTACTTTGACAACCAGCACATACGAAAAACCCCGATTCTATAAGGAAAAACATTCGGTTACATGCACCGAAAGTGGGTTTTTCGATGTGCCCTATATAGATTCCTGCTGTTTATAAATGCGTCGGTAAAAGCCTTCCTGCTCTTTCAAATCGGTATGCGTTCCCTCTTGAGTTAACTCGCCGTCTTCGAACACGAGGATTCTGTCACAGCCTCTTGCAGTGGCAATCCTCTGAGTAATAATAATACTTGTACGGCCCTCGAGAACCCGGTTAAGGGTTGATCGGATCCGCATCTCCGTTTCCGCGTCCAGGGCACTGGTCGTATCATCCAAAAGCAGTATTTCTGGTTGGGTGAGCAGAGCGGTTGATAGGGCGAGACGCTGCTTCTGCCCGCCGGAGAGAGCGATGCCGTTCCTTCCAACTTCGGTCTCATACTTGGCCGGAAGAGACATGATGAACTCATGCAGTTCCGCTTGTGTCGTCGCAGTCATGAGCTGTGTCGGCATGGCCGCAAGATCGCCATAGGCGATGTTTTCGGCAATTGTCCCTGAAAAAATCGCCGGCTCCTGCTGAACCATACGGGCATGCCTGCGAATAGATCCGGAGTCCGCATCTACAAGATTCACACCGCCTAAATGTACGCTGCCGCTCTGCGAATCGTAGAATCGGCAGATAAGCTGAAAAATGGTTGTTTTCCCCGCCCCTGATGGTCCCATCAGAGCGATCCGCTCGCCTTCATCGATATGGAAAGAAACATCCCTTATCGCCGGAGATTCCTGCCCGGGATAACTAAAACTGACATTCCGGAAATCAATCTTTCCTTTCATTCCGTCAAGCTTGATCTTGCCGGGTGTCACTTCCTCAAACTCATCGAGAAGATGAAAAACCCGATGGATCACCACGAAGATTGCCTCGACCTGCGCCAGGAGGGTAGTAACCGCGTTCACCTGAGCAAATAAGTTTGGCATAATTCTGATAAATGCGATTACATCGCCGAAAGACATCTCTCCGGTTCGGACAAATCCTACGCCAAAATAGATTATAACACCTGATATAACCGCGGTTATTAATCCCGCGATTAAAGCAAGCCGCTGTTGATACAGAATCAGACGCATACCCAGACGGACGAAATTGTTCATCCTGTGGCGAAAACGGTTGAGTTCATGACCTTCCTGGGAAAACGCCTGCACCACGCTGATGCCGGATATTCTCTCCGAAGACAAAGCGTACATGCCCGAGTTCAACCGCCTTACCGCGATCGATGTCCGTCTTACCAATGGTCTGAGGCGGGAGAATGCATACGCGTAGAACGGCAGCACCACAACAACAAGCAGCGAAAGCTTCCAGTTTATAAAAAATATTATAATGAGCCCGAGGAAAAGCCGGATGAAATTTGCCGAAAAGTTCAGGAACTGATTTGTAGACCACTCCTTGATAACCTTTACGTCATCAAGAACGCGGCTTACAACTTTTCCTGTTTCATTGCTCTCGAAATACCCGATGTGCAGCGCCTGCAGCTTCTCATGGAGCCGTTTGCGAAGTTGATATACAACTCTCTGCCCTGTGTCGACAATAAGCCAGTTTTTCAGCCAGTTTGCTATTACAAAGATGGTCCAGATGCCAACCAGTAATATCGAATAACGCCAGAACAACGGCATCTGCTGTTGAATCATGCTGGGATCATACGCACCGTTGACCAGCAGAACATCATCAACAAGAAAACGAGCCAGAATCGCAGTTGCATACGGAAAAAGACACCAGACCGACGTGATACCCAAGGCTAAGAAAATTCTTATTTTATGAGCTGAAAGATAATCTCTCCAGAGTTGAGAGAGATCCTTCAGTTTGCTTCCCTCATACGATTCAAGGTCGGAGAGGAGACGGTCGATTACCCTGGTTAAACGGGTAGATTTAGCCTTTCCAGCTTTGCTCATAACCCGGCCTCATCCGAATCAGCTTCGTCCACTACGCTGCCTCTGAGCTCTTCATACAGCTGCCTGTAGGTTCCATTTTCAATTTCCATAAGATCCGTGTGCCGGCCTTTTTCAACGATCGCACCGTCATCCATGACAACAATCATATCGACGCTGGTAATAGTAGAAAGCCTGTGGGCGACGATGAAACTTGTTCTTTCCTTGAGTATCCGGTCGAGAGCTTTCTGAATAAGCGCTTCTGATTCGCTGTCTAGAGATGATGTTGCCTCATCCATTATGAGTATGACAGGATCCTTGATAATAGCGCGGGCAATACTGAGACGCTGCTTCTCACCTACCGAAAGCTTGATGCCGATCGTGCCGATGAGACTGTCGAAACCATCCGGCAGCCGCATCGCCATATCATAGATTTCCGCCACCTTCGCGGCGTCTTCAATTTGCGCTCGGGTAACGTTTCGCACGCCATAGCTAATGTTCTCTGCTACAGTCCCGTCGAAGATGATCGGATCCTGCAGCACGACTCCAAAATTCCGTCGTAGGCTGCCAAGATCGACAGTGCTGATATCGGTTCCATCCACAAGAATCTGGCCTTCTTGCAGATTCCAATGCCGCATCAGAAGTGAGGTCATAGTTGTCTTCCCGCAGCCCGTATGCCCGACCAGAGCAACACTCATTCCCGGTTCCACATTGAGAGATAAGCCCTGATAAAGCGGCACATCGGAAACATACGAGAAATGAACATCCCGGAACTCAACTGCGCCGAGACCCCGCTGAAGCGATGAAGCGCCGGGAAGGCTCCTGATCATCGGTTCGGTGTCGAGGATCTCGAATATCCGGCGGACCGACACAAATGTCTCGGTCATCTGAGCGGCAACGTTCGTGAGCCGGATAGCCGGATTAAGGGCCATCCAGATATAACTGCCGATAGCGAAAATATCGCCGTATTCCAAATCGCCCTTCAGGACAAAATATGAGCCGACTATTGTGACCGCCGCTGAGCCGAAGCCGGCAATCATATTACAGATAGTGCTGAGAGTTACCGAATGGATTCGCGTATCCGTCGAATGCTTGAGGCTCTCGTTTGTTCGGTCGAGAAAGACTTCATTCTCCCAGGGTTCTCTATTGTAGATGCGTACATGGCGGGCGCCGGTAATGGTCTCTTCCAAACGCTCGGATATTCTGTCGTACACATATCGAAATGAGGTGGCCGAACTCCGGATGCGTTTTGCATAAAACCGGTATGCAAAAACATAGATAAACAACATCCCGATAAGGATGAGTCCGAGCAGCGGTGAAAGTACAAAGACAATAGTAACCGAACAGATAAAAACGATGATATCGATTAACAGAGTTACCGTTTCGCCGGTAACCAATCGCATTACCGCATTTACATCATCCATGAGGCGGTTAACTAAGAGACCCGATGCATTTTCCTGATGAAAATCCATGCTTAAAGAAAAAATCTTTTTATAGATCGCAAGGCGTATATCACGGACAAGATTGTAGCCGGAAAGCCGAATAAGCCAGGTATTGACGAATTGGATAAAGACCGAAAGAACCGGCACAGAGATAAGCATGATTATCACGGGAAGCAGCAAGTCCCAGGCCTTCGCTTGGATAACATCATTTACCAGATACCGCATGATAAGAGGAGGTAAAAGACTGAGCGCGGTAAACACGGTCATTCCAATCAGCCCGATAAATAGCCGTCTTGAGTGGGGCTTGAGAAAAGGAAGTAACTTCTTAATCATCTCCATGGATCGGCCGCATACTTAGCGGCAATTGCCTCCCGAAATACATGAGTCTGCTGGTTATGCTTCTTTATCCTAGGTTGGTCCGTGTCTCTCGGGTGTTGTTTTTTGATTTGAACAAATTACTATCATATATCAGGTCCGGAAATGCCGGACAATGAATTTAAGCTATACCATGCATCTTAGAGTTTCAAGGATTACGGTGTAGAAAAGGATTATTTCTAACTCTTTTCGCCTTTTTTCTATCCTTCTAATTCCGCGATCTCATCTTCGAGATCCTCAATCTCCTGCTCGCGTTGAACATCAGCGGGAGAGAGATGTCGTGTGTCGCAACTGGCCTCAGATCGCGTTACCAGCAATTCTTCGAGGCGTGCTTTTTTCTTTTCTAGTTCGCTTTTGGTTTGTTCCATATCTGACATAATATACCAGAATTAGGCGAGAAGACCAATAATTATTTAGACGACAGCCGCTATCAGCGATACAGCCTGCCTTCATCTACCATTGTTAAATAATTCTCGAGAGGAATATAGTTGGCCACGCTGTTCCCGGTACCGAGGCAATACCCGCCTCCGGGAAGGCAGACATCCAGAGTTTTTCTCACCCGTTCTCTTATCTGTTCTTTCCCGGCACGGCAGAGGAAATCCACATCGATACCGCCTATAAGGGATGTTTGCTTCCCATATGTGGTTTTCACCTGCCGGACATCTTCTATTGTATCTTCGAAGCTGTGTTTACCGTCGATCCTTATCTCGTCGATGAGATATTCAATCACATCATCGAGCTTTCCGCAGGAATGAAGTAGATAAGGTATTCCGGCCTGATGGGTACGATCCGCAATGACTTTGTGAGGTTTCAGCACCAATTCGATCATGTCTTCGGCCGAAAAGAGGAGACCTGTCTTGAATCCCATATCGTCACTGGCAAATACAATTTTAACCCGGTCGAAGGAGAGATACTGCTCAAGAGCAACATTGTGAATATCTACCAGTTTCTCAACAATAGCCGAGAGGAGGTCCCGCTGATCGAAGAGGGCGAAGCAGAAAGTCTCATACCCTAAAAGCCAGGTGATTAGTTCACAGAAGTGACTCATCCCCGCGGTAACAATACACATGTCGTCGGGGAGATTCTTCTGATACCATTCCAGACTCTGGGTAGATTCCGACCCGGATGGATCGGGCCACGGATATTTCTCGAAATCCTCCCAGTTCGAGATCGGACCGGTATGCTCATCTTGGAAATTTCGCCCCCCCTCTTTCTTGAGTTCTGCAGTGTCTTCGGTAGTTTGCTTGTGGAGAGGCCACTCATAGCCATCGAGAGATGATCGAATATAGTCAAAACCACAGAATCGCTGAACTGCTATATATTTTTTCTTTGCAAAATCCGGATCGTCCCTATTCAGATCATTACACAATCCAAAGCGTTCTGCGATAGCGTCGGCTATCTCCACATCCTGAAACAACTCCATGTGAAAAACCCTGTCAGGTGTTCCCTTCCGCAGCAGATTGGATATCAGAGCTTCGTAGTCGAGACGGATTGGTCCATATAGTCCGCGAAATTGATTCATATGATCCCCTGTAAAAACGTTGTTATGCCTAGTATGCTCCAGACTTTTCGCCTATGCAATCACCGCACTCGCCGCCGCACTCGCCGCCGCACTCGCCGCCGCACACATAAAAATTCCAGCAGCGACGCCGACGTTCAGCGAGTCGGTGCCGGGATTGGTTCGTATTGTAACTTTGGTTGAGCACAGCTCGAGCCAGGTCGCGCTTAGTCCCGGCCCTTCTGCACCAAACACCAATGCAGGACGCTCCGGCCATTCATATCCATTTAAATCATCGACCGAGCTGTCCGCAACAGTTCCAACTAGCGTATATCCTGCGGCCTCTAAGGCCTCTTTGCACTCACTTTCATAACCGATCCGGGCAAGCGGGAGGCTAAATACTCCACCCATGGACACCCGTATAGCACGGCGGGAATAGGGATCGGCGCTTCTCTCGTCGATTAACATGCCGGCTGCCCCGAAAGCCTCGGCGCTGCGAATAATACTGCCTACATTCTCAGAATCTGACACACCCGAAAGCAGAACTAGGAGCCCTGGTCGGCCCGCTGCGTAATTGAGAAATTCGGCTGCTGATGGAATCGCAGGCCGGACCGCCGCAGCGAGCATTCCGCGATGAAAATCGAAGCCGGTAATTTTCCGCATTTGCGCGGGAAGGAGGGTCTCGAGGGGAACACCGCCTGCAGTAATTTTCAAGGCTCGATCGACCATGCCTTCAGAACAGAGGACAGCTTTTACATTCCATCCTGATCTTACCATCCGTTCAACTACGAAGGGGCCTTCGCCGATGCAGATCCCTTCCTTTCGCAGATCCCGTTCGCGAAGATTGTGAAACAGCTCTGCGACAGAAATCATGATTATCCTAAAACCTCCCAGGTTTCTAAAGGCGATTCTCTCCATTTAAGAGAAATATCATCAAGACGTCGAAATTGCAGATCATTTTTTGCAGCATCATATACCGGTCGAGTTACAGCCACCCCGCGGTGGTGCATGATCATTGCTGTTTCCATTACAGGCTCACCGAAATAATCGATCGCGGAAAAACTCTTATGGCCTATCGTGCCGTAAATTACCTCACCGCTCCCAATCCCAATCTCGGTATCGGTTACTTCAGCGACACCGTATTTTTCGGCAACCTTGATCATTCCGCTTCGCAGGGATAGCCCTGCTTTAACAGCAGGCACCTCGCTGCCGATTTCAAATACCGCGAAAACCGCATCACCAATGTATTTAACAATTGAACCGCCAACGGCCACGACCAGATCACCGGTGAGCTCATAATAGTCCTGAAGATAGTCCACCGCCTGTTTACCGAGAGTAACACTCACCGTTGAGTAGTGATGCAAATCCGTGAATAGCAACACCTTATGCCCGGTTTTCCAATCTCTCATAAGGTACCTCCTATAATTGACAGGTTTGTTCCCAGGGGTACTATGTACCTAATGGCCCGAATCCTGTGGATTTGGGCCATCATACCACGCTGAGGAGTCTATTGTGAAAGAGATAAGAGTCGGTATCGCGGGATCCGGGTTCGCCGCGAGCTTTCACTATGAGTCAATTATGCAATCCGGTCTGCCCGACATCAAGATTCAGGGAGTCTATTCAAAGACGTTCGAAAACCGCGAGGGCTTCGCCAAAGATCGGGAGATAAAAGCGTACGGCTCAATGTCGGATATGCTTGAGGATATCAATGTGGTGCACAT
>JABGPX010000525.1 GCA_018644745.1 Spirochaetales bacterium | reverse complement strand
CGGAATAGTGTCGAGTTGGCTGCCGGAAAGAATTGTGTCGATGGCAAAAGCCTGGCCGTATACTCCTGGGATTTTTCGCCGCAAAGTATTTGGAAAGGGGTGACGGTCGATGCCGGGAAGATCCATTCCAACCAATACGACCTTCCCCTGTACGATAGAGAGAGGCGTTCTCCGGGAATCGGCAATTCGTCCTTCAGAAGCGTTGAGTACTTCGGAAAATGAAAAAGTTGTGAAATATCCCATCGGGTGATTGTATGAGATCCAAAACCCTTGGTTCTGCGTTATTGTTTCCGAAACCATATCATCGCTGAGTATGCCGGCGGCCAATATGGAAATGGGTGGACGTTCGGATCCTTTCAAAAACGGTACCCTTCGGGGCACGCCGTTGAACGCTTCGACCCGCAGGCTTCCGATGCCATAAAAGGAGTCAATCAGCGTATCGGTTGTGGACCCGAACTCATATTCCCCCGCGATAACTCGGCCGTACTCGGCCGCAGTATCGGCAAGGGCCGTATCGAATTCTGCTTCCTGGGTAAGAAACTCGAGATCAAAGACAACCGCTGCGGCGCCGGCGTCATAGAGTTTCTCAATAAAAAGAGGGAAAAACTGTCTCCACTCGCTTCCAGCTGGAACGCCCAATTCTTTTTCCGAAAGGCCATCCATGAGTACCAGAACTATTTCATCAGACGACTCTCCTTCGTCGGTGCCGAGAATCGCGAGGGAGATACGAACATCAAGAAAAAATTGTTCCAGTACATTGACGGGGAGAAGAAAGATCCCGCCGATTACGATTCCTATGAGACTGACAAGTAGATAACGGATCAGTCCGCGACTCGATGCCATGAATGCTATTGACCTCCAACGAGTTCCGAGAAATCGCCGGCGAACTCGGTTCCCGAATACTTTTTCCGGGCGTCCTGAAGATACTTTACAGCATCCTGATCATTTCCAGTCTCATTGA
Source organism: Spirochaetales bacterium (assembly GCA_018644745.1). The sequence continues at coordinate 8,938 of JABGPX010000525.1, read as the reverse complement.
GAGAATCTATAAGGACCAGGTAGGCGAACGGAGCATAGTCGGCGGAAATCCTCGTTATAACCGGTTCGATCAGCTCAACAGATTTTGCATACTCTCCGGTGAAATAGCTTGATGCAGCAGCTTGAAATACCATCTGCTCGTAGAAAGGCAGCGTCCATGGATCTAGCCTTTCATTGCCTAAGCTGGTTATACCCGCCAAAAGGGAATCTTTTGCATCCGAATACTGCTCAAGCTGAAAATAGCTATAACCAAGCCAGAACTCGACTTCCGCAGGGAGGAAGGTTCCCGGCAGCGGATCCACAATACTCGACAATTCCTCGGCCGCATCCGCGAAACTGCCGACTTCAATAAGGTCCAAAGCGGCATCAAAGGCGTCCTTGTCTTCGTCTTCACTTATCCAGCCGACTTTAGGAGCTGTTGCCGAAGCGGCTCGCCCGCCGAGCACTACTTCATCTTTCGTACCCGTTATTGTGCTAAAGGCAGATTTCACCGCGCCGGTAAGAGCGCGCACCCAGCCGAATCGCTTCACACGCGGCTCAGAAATCAACAGGTCTTTGATATTCTGCTTTGTATTCGAGGGCACGACCGTGACCTGATCACCGATAGAAATAACCGCTTTGCTATCCGAGCCTGTACTCACAACGCTCTCGGCATAGAGGACTTCATATCGGATTGCAGTTATGTACGCTCCGGTGCCGAAGGTGTCGACCTGCACCGAACCTTCAATCTGAGTTATTTCTCCAACCGGAGAATCCGAAAAGACAAGAGTTACCGAAAGAATAAGCAGTGAAAATATCAGACAGCCTTTCCGGAGATATGTCATAGAGACTCCTTTACGCGATTCCTCTATTTAATAGATTAGTGTAAGATATCGGCGATGTCCAGGAACTTGTCCGCCGAGGAAATTGCTATTGCCATACTCGGTGCCGCACTCGGGGCAGCGCTGATTGTACTCGTTATACTAACAATTGTGCTGATACGCCGCGGATTGGGAAGGAACGGCCAGCCCCGGGACCTGCAGGAACTCGTCGGGCGCCGGCTCGAACAGATCGATATTCTCACCCGTGATATGAACGCGCTTACCCAAATGTTCCTTGTTCCTCACACAAGGGGAGGTCTGGGGGAAACTCTTCTGAACGAACTTCTCAAGAATTGGCTTCCCGAAAAGTCCTATAAGCTCCAGCACACTTTTGTAAACGGAGCCCGGGTAGACGCGGTAATCCGGCTCGGCGAATACCTTGTGCCGGTGGACGCGAAATTCCCTCTGGAAAGTATTCGCCGTTCGATGGAAGCAAACCCGACAGGCGGGGTCGTTACCGCAGAGGTAAGGCGTACTTTTATGAAACACGGGGAAGCTATACGCAGCAAGTATATTCGGCCCGAAGAGGGTACTCTTCAGTTTGCCTTGATGTATGTACCTTCCGAACGAGTGTATTATCACGGATTTATCGAATCCGACTCCGGTCTGCTGGAAGATCTGCTTCAAATGGGCGTCGTACCTGTCAGCCCCGGGGGGCTATTTCTTTATCTCCAAACCGTCGCTTACGGTCTCCGCGGTCTCGCCTTTTCCCGGCGTCAGCGGGAGCTTATTCAGATAACCCTGAATCTCAAAAGAGAAGTAGAGAACCTTAAACGGCTTTATCACACAGGCAACGCTCATCTCAGGAACCTCACGAAAAACCGTGAGGAAGCGGACAAAAAGCTCATCGATGTGGCGCAGATTCTCGAGCGTATAGATATTACTGCCGAAGACGAATGAGCAGCGGGAGATGATCTGAATATCCGGTTGCGGTGCGGGTGCTCCATCGGCGGGGGAATCCTAACGTATTGAGCAATTGCTCGCTGCGCACGACCTCGAAACTATCAAACGAATATCCTTCATCTGAACCGATCAGCAGAAAATGATCAATTCTCTCCCACACACCATTGTAGACATAGCTGCCTTCTTCATGTTCCAGCAGCCACGGTGAGAAAAACACTACTCGGCCGTTTGACACACCGGTATTTTTCCATGAATCTGAGAGAAACAGACTCCCTGCCGTATAACCTTCCGGCGAGGTATACGAGTCAAGAAGCAGCGCGGTCTGATATGCCCGGGACGCTGAGTCATATTCAATATCCCTCTCGTTGAGGTCTCCGGCTACCACGATAAAGAGCCCGGGCCTCGCGCGAAGAAGCTCTTCTACCCTGTCTCTTACAAAGGCGGCGGTTTTCAGGCGGAGTTCCTCAGTTTCTTCCGCCCCTCCAGACTTTGATTTCCAGTGATTGTTTAGAATTACTAGGGGCTTTCCATGAATTTCAAACTCCAATTCGAGGATTGTCCGAAGACGCTGTCTCCCTTCGGTATGTACTCGATGCACGCGCACCGCTTTAGGTACATATCGGCTGAGAGCAGCGACAGTCGTGGCGGTATCGGGGCTCGAGGCGGTGTAGCTGCCGCGGTACTTGAGGATATTGAGATAACCATCGAGAAGATCCTCTACGACTTTTTCGTTCTCCACTTCCTGAAGCAGACAAATATCCGGTCCACCCCTGGCACTGGATCGAATGCTTTCAGAGATATTTCTCAGCTTGGTGTGATACAAAGCGGTGTCCCAAGTGCCTGCTCCTGGATCGTACTCCCGATATTCGGTGCCGTCGTCTCGATCATCGAAGAGATTTTCTACATTATAGCTGAGGATCGAAACAGTACGCGAAACACCCGGCGCGGGCAGGGTACATCTCGAACAGGAAACAAAAAGAGAGAGAAGCATGGTGATGCTGATAGGGATTCTTAATTTCATGGGCCCCCTCGAGGCGGCCCGATTTCAAAACCGCCCTACGAGAGATAGGACCGGATGAGCTCCATTTCTGCTTCAGGAGAATTCCCTGAAGGAACAAAATCTGTGCCGGTAATGAGCTGATATGCCTGTACATACCGCCATGCAACTTCGATTTTCACCTCATCGGGAATTGCAGGCGGTGTGCCGTTACCCATATATCCTTTTTCCATGAGCCACTGACGCAGATACTCTTTATCTATTTTACGCTGTTTCTCACCGGCGTCAAACAGCTCCTGATAGGTATCCTGAAACCAGAACCGGCTCGAATCGGGGGTATGGACCTCATCGATAAGAATCAATTCACCATCCAGAAGCCCGAACTCATACTTTGTGTCGACGAGGATAAGCCCCCGTTCGGTTAGCATACTGCTCCCGCGCTGGAACAATGCATGGGCGGTCAATTCGACTTTTCGCCAAAGCTCCTCCTCGACAAGACCTCTTTCTACAATTGCCGCTGATGAAATCGGCTCGTCGTGATCTCCCCTTTCCGCCTTGGTGGACGGGGTGAGAAGAGGTTTTTCAAAACGCTGATTGAACTTCATTCCTTCGGGAAGCGGTATGCCGGAAACGGTTTTGCCTTCATCGTAATCCCGCCACGCCGATCCGGTGAGATAGCCGCGAACTACTACTTCGACCGGAAGAACATCGCATTTCTTTACCAAAACCGTGCGCGCCGATACGGTTTTTTCGATATGATTGGGAATGATGTCTCTGGTCTGATCGAACCAGTAGTTAGCCAGCCCGTTCAGCACTTCCCCTTTGCAGGGGATGGTGGTAAGCACGACGTCGAAAGCAGAGATTCGATCGCTGGTAGATATAAGAAGCCGGGTTCCGAGATCTTGAATATCCCGGACTTTGCCGCGCAGGAAGCCCTGGTTGGCGAGTATCTTCTCATCGCTCATCCCCTCAAATGCCGAATTTAAAAATTCTCCGATTCCCCGCTTCTCCATATTCCCTTCCTTTTAAGCCGGCAGTTCAGACCGCCCGGTGACAACCGAGGAAATAAGTCCATATTCCTTCGCTTCATCGGCGCTCATCCAAAAATCCCGATCGGTATCTTTTTCGACCTTTTCGAGAGTCTGTCCGGTTTCATCTGAGATTAGATGATTTATTTTTATTCGGAGCTTCTCCAGCTCCCTGGCGTGTATTTCGATCTCGGTGGCAACCCCGCGTATACCGCTAAGAGGTTGATGGATAAGATAGTGAGAATTGGGCAGCCCTATTCTACGCTCTTTCGAAGCGGCAAGCAGAATGATAGCTCCGGCGCTGGCGACGAGTCCCATGCCGATTGTATAGATATCAGGCTTTACGAACCGCAGCATATCAAAAATGGCGTACCCGGCATCGGCGTCGCCGCCGGGTGAATCGATAAAAACCTTTATCGGATCATCCGAATCTTCTTCTAACAGCAGCAGCTGACGAATTACTCTCTCGGCAAGAGCCTTATTTACTTCACCAGACAAAAGTATATTACGAGTCTTGAGAAGACGAAGGAACATACCCTCATTCTTTTCTTCCTGGCTGTTCTCTTCCTTTTCTTCATCGGACAAGCGCCGGTATTCCGGCTGTATAAACGAATAATCTCTTTTCATTGGTATTCCTTGTTCCCCTGTGTATCATGGTGTGAAAAGATTTGTCAACAAATCTTTACTCCGACCGCTTAGCAGCCTTTAATAGAGTATAATCTACATAAAAATGGAGACGAAATGAAGTCCGCATTTATATCAATTATCGGAAGGCCTTCTTCAGGCAAATCCACCCTTCTAAACGCCCTGTGCGGGTATAAGGTTTCTATCGTGGCACCTACGCCGCAAACCACCTTAAACAGAATACGGGGAATCGTAAACTCCCCGTATGGACAGCTCGTTTTCATCGATACGCCGGGTTTTCATACATCTGAGAAGACTTTCAACCATCATCTCAAAGATCTGGTCATGTCCAGCCTGGATGAGGTCGATTTGCTGCTCTATGTACTTGATGTTTCGAGACCGCCTGGAGCCGAAGAAAACGCCCTTCTCGATCTAACTACGGCTCATGGGAATCGGGTAATCGCCGCGCTTAATAAAATAGACCTCGATAGCAAAGGCGCTGACGAACGGAGATTTTATCTTTCGGGCAAAATCGATTCAGAAAGAATCTTCCCTGTATCCGCCCTGGACGGCAGTGGTCTCGATGAGCTGAAAGCCGGGCTCTTCTCTTTCGCGCCGGAAGGTGAGCCGATGTATCCGGATGATATGTACACCGATCAAACTCAAGAATTCCGGATCGCCGAGATAATCAGGGAAAAGGCGGTAAACAAGGTAAGACAGGAACTGCCCCACGCGGTGTTTGTTTCAATTGCAGATCTGGAAATTGCCGAAGAAAAGAATAAGCTGTGGATCAGGGCGTTTTTAAATGTGGAGAGAGAATCTCAAAAAGGTATTGTTATCGGGAAAGGCGGCGAGATTATTCGGGCAATCAGACAGGAATCTCAGAAAGAACTCAAACGCATTTTCTCGTACTCAATCGAACTCGATCTGAGAGTAAAAGTCGTATCAGACTGGCGGAAAAGAGAAGCATTGCTCAAAAAACTGATCTATTAGCGGTATCTCTCGAGAATCGGCAAAACCTTTGCGGATCCGGCAGTCAGGATGAAACCGGCCAGCCGGGGGCCGCGGTCCTTTCCGAGTAATACTCGGTACATCATTCGATAGAGATCCTTTGCCTGCAGGCCGAATTTCTCAGCAAGCGTGTAGAAGAAAGTTCCCAACGACTCCTCTGTATGTCCTTCGAAATCACGTTCCAGTTCACTCCGCAGTTCAGCCAGCAGCGATTTTTCGTCATCCGATATTGAGGTAAGTCCGTCGTCCAGGCCTCGCAGGCTGAAGCGAAAGTCTTCCGGCGCATGGTTGGTTATCCAGTTCCACGCACAGCGGGCTCGCAGTTCCGCCCGGTCCCGTTCGTTGCCGGAAAAATCTACTCCGTCGGTCTTGGCGATAACAGCGAGAGTTGCCTCGATATCGCCGTCGTTTATCTGCAGGAGATTACAGAGGTGGCGAAACGGAAGCTGGGTAGGCAGTTTCTCCGGCACCCCGTCTACCTGGGAGAGCTCATATATTCTGCGCTCCTTAGGCCGCTTTTTTTCCCCTATTTCATCGCTGCCGAAATAAACTCTCTCGCATCTGTCATAGTCTTCATAAATTTTTATAACATCCAGATCAAAGGAAATCGCAAACTCGGAATCCGGTCTTGTCCCGGCGAAAAGATAGCGGATGAGTTCCGGTTGATATATTTCAAGTACATCAGCCACACTGAGAACATTTCCAATGGAGGACGATATTTTACCCCCCATTCCCTTTATGGAAATGAAATCATATTTGAAGGTTACCGGCGGGTCGAATCCATACACCGGCTTAGAAATAACTTTGGCTGTATCGAATGAGCCGCCTGCCGAGTGGTGTTCCTTTCCCGCAGGTTCGAAATCGACTCCCTCGTATGCCCATCGCATCGGCCAGTCGACTCTCCAAAGCAGCTTCGCGCCGGAAGCCTTCCTGAGATCGATAGTTTCTCTGTTCCCGCAGCCTTCGCATGAGTATTCGATATTCCAACCACCGTCCCACTCCTCGAAAGCGGTGAGATCGCGATGGCATAACGAGCAAAAGATACTTACCGGCGTCCAATCCGCTGGAAGTGGAGTTGACCGGTGCATATCAAGGTATGATCGGATACTCTCTACATTCTCGAGGGCCTTCCGGATTCCTTCGGCATATTTGGATTCGCCGTACATCCTGGATTGATATATATATTCCGGGTGTATGCCCACTACATCCATTACCTGCTCGAGACGCTTCTCGTTGGCATGAGCATAACTCTCCTCTTTACCATGAGGATCCGGCACTTTGGTGATCGGAAAGCGGAGGAATTTCTTCAATTCTTCGGGGTTCGGCATATTCCCGGGTACTTTCCTAAATGCATCATAATCGTCCCACGAATAGATAAAACGAACATTTTTACCCAGTCGTCTGAGAGCTCTAGCTACCAGTTCGACCGAGATAATTTCACGAAAATTGCCGATATGCACTGTTCCTGACGGTGTTATACCTGAGGCGCAGACATACTGATCTTTCTCGCCTTTCTCACGTATAATTTTTTCAGCGATTGTATCGGCCCAATGTACTGCTTTGCTCATGGCGGCATTATATAGGGCATCTCGAAAAACTGCTACTTTAACATCCACATATGAGCAATTCTCAATATGAACAATTCCTCACTAGGATAGAGTGCAGGCTTCAAGAAAAGGTCGTACCTAATAGGTCATATTGAGAATTCCTGCCCACATATGCGAAAAGCCACAATTTTATACGGGTCTGCAATCAGTCAGATGCATAGAATGTGGGTTTTTCGATGTGCTCTATAGAGAGGTCTGCAGAGATGCAAATTGCCAGCTCGAGATTGACTCCTCCGCGGGCAATGCCGATACTAAAATCATGAAGAGAACGGTTATATTCTCTACACTGTTTGCATTGTTTCTGCTTACGGAATTAAGTGCATTAGAAACCGGTATTGCTTCATATTACGCCGGCAAATTCCAAGGGCGGCTTACCGCGAATGGTGAGATATTTGATACTATGCGCTATACGGCAGCCCACAAAACTCTTCCATTCAATACAATAGTGAAAGTTATCAATAAAGCCAACGGAAAGCACATAGTGGTGCGGATTAATGACCGAGGTCCTTTTGTAACCGGCCGCATTATAGACCTCTCGAGGGCAGCCGCCGAAGCTATTGATATGGTCGGAAGCGGTCTTGCGGATGTCTCGGTAGAAATCGTAAAGCCGGGTGACGGTAAAACTTATCACCGAAGCGGCCCTCCGACCTCTACTATCGATATTCAGATAGGTGCGTTCGGAAATAGTGATAATGCGGTTCAAGCAAAGACAATATTGGAAGAAAACGGATTTGATGTGCATTTGGAAGTACTGCCGTCGGGAATTACCAGGGTTATAATCGCGGGTGTATTTATCGAAGATTTGGTTTCTGCAAAAATCCAGCTAGGAAGTATTGGCTACTCTGATGTTCTTATCCGAGCCAATTCGCAGGTCCGATGAAAGAAAAACTGAAAACCGCGTTTCAATCCTGCACATTCATTATCAACCCGACCCGGTTTCCCGAGTACGCTAAAATTCTGAAAAAAGTCCTCAAGAGGACTGACGCTCCCCTTATTATCGAAAGTAAGAACAAAGAGCATTTTATAGAATCGGTTCGAGATTTCTGCAGTAGTGATTTCAAGCACCTTCTTGTATGGGGAGGAGACGGCACCGCTCATGACGCGATAAACGCGCTTACCGAAGAACTTGGTGAGAATCAGGCATTGAGGAGGAAGAAATCTATAGGATTTCTCCGCGGCGGGTCGGGAAACGGGATTCAGGACTCATACGAAGTGCCATTTGGAATTAGAAAACAGGTCGAGACGTATGCCGACAGCATGAATAATAACTATGTCGTGGATGTGGATCTGCTTGAAACCTCCCATGGCTCCGAGAAATCTTATTGCCAGCTGGTGGGAATCGGCTTTGACGCGACTGTGCTTCGGAAGCGGCAATCCCGCCAATACCACATTGGAAAAAGGAAGGGATTTGTCCGGACCGGGATGTTTAACTACCTCGTGTCCGGGCTCTCAACTTTCATTTGCGATTACAGCACTCTCGGCGGAGACCTGAATCTCCAGCTCTACCACGGGAAATACGCCTTCAAAGGTACCCGGGTAAACGCTGAGATGCCCTTTGACTATCTCGAGAGACAGGTAAATCCAATGGAACTCGAGGCGGGAAGCAGACCATACTACGGCCGGCTTTTTAAAATATGCCCGGATGTCGTGTGTAACGACGGATATCTTGACTTGTATGTATATAATTTTGAAAATCAGCGATCCGCTCTTGCCAACCTGTTTTGGCTCTGGATTGGCCGGCACGACAAAATAAACAAAAAACTCGCCAAAGGAGACAAGCCGCTGATTGAGCGCTATGAGGTGAGCGAAGTCGATATAAGCGCCGCGGCGCCCTTTGATTACCATATCGATGGTGAACTGGTGAGTACCAGATTTGAGCAGGATGGGGCTTTCACAGTGCATCTTCGGG
>JABGPX010000013.1 GCA_018644745.1 Spirochaetales bacterium | reverse complement strand
TGAGGATGCGTTTTTAACGATCAAAATGAGAACTCCCGGCACAATTTCAGCTGATTTCGGCCGGCAATTCTCAATATGACCGATCGAATACGGCTCTCGCCTGTACATTTGCACTTTAGCTACTGAGCAATTGTTCATATTGAGAATTGCTCTACTGCCAATAAATCCTAAACGTATGGAAGAGAAAACAGGAGCACGACATTGCAGAAGCCATACAGCCAGTTGAGCAGAGCCGGCCGGGTACGACGGCTGCATAACCTCGCGGTCAAAGCGCTCGGTGAGTACGATCTGCGGGTCAAGTCTTTAGAATACCATTGTTTCGATACAAACCTGCTCTACCGGGTTCTTACGAACGATGGTGACCGCTATATCCTCCGCCTTGCCGTCCCCGGATGGCGTACCCTCGATGACTTATTGGCCGAAGCCTCATGGCTCGATGCTTTACGGCAGGATACAGATATTACCGTGCCTCGCATTCTCCGATCTCAAAGAGGAGATCGGGTGCTCCAACTACGGGGAGCTGGAATTCCGGACGTGTGGAACGCGACGCTGATGAGCTATCTGCCCGGAAGATTGTTAGGCAAATATCTGACGGAAAACAACATCGAGAAGATGGGTGTTCTTTTTGCTAAACTGCACATCCACGGCAAAGAATGGTCGCTCCCGCCGGATTTCTCAAAAAGGGTGTTCGACGGCTTTCTCTCCAGGGGTGAGCCGGACGTATTGTTTGATCCGGAACAATTAGAAGGCTATTCGCAGTACCAACTCGCGCTGACCCGCCGGGTCCACGGTCTGGTGGCTAGGGAGTATTCATTGCTCGACCGGGAAGATCTGCGGGTAATCCATTGCGATCTATGGCACGACAACATCAAGCTGCATCGTGGAGTTCTCTGCCCCTTCGATTTCGAAGACACTGTCCGGGGATTCAGACTTCATGACATCGCCATGGCAATGCTCGACCTGCTGGAAGACACGGATAACTATCGATACCCTCAGTTGCTGGCGGCGTTTCGCCGCGGTTATGAAACGCTTATAGAATGGCCTCCGGGAAAGATAGAGGCTCTTCAGGCAGGCCGATTACTGTGGAAGATAAATTACGTGGCGCGTTTTGAGCGTACATGGATGCCCCAGATGGTGAAACGTCACGAACCGATCTTAAATCACTTCGTTAAAACCGGAGAAATACGTCTCTTCGCATTATAAGGAGAACCTATGAGTAAATTGCCGCACATTATCATTTTCAATCCGGATCAGTGGCGCTGGGATGTGATGGGCCATATGGGAAACCCGGCCGCGGTGACGCCGAATTTGGATCGCCTTGTCAGTAATGATGCGGTATCCTTCAGCAACGCGTTTTGCCAGAACACCGTGTGCACACCGTCGAGATGCAGCTTCATGACCGGATGGTATCCTCATGTCCGGGGGCACAGGACCATGCATCACATGCTTCATCCGGAGCGAGGTGAAGCGAACCTTCTCTCAATGCTGAAAGATGCAGGTTATTTTGTCTGGTGGGGCGGGAAGAATGACCTGGTGCCAGGGCAGGACGGATACGACGCGTATTGCGACATTAAATTCTCACCGAGTGCGGAGGATTTCAAGCGATGGAACTGCACATCCCGTGAAATGTGGGGAAAAGACACGAGCTGGAGAGGCGCGCCGGACAGCGATA
>JABGPX010000014.1 GCA_018644745.1 Spirochaetales bacterium | reverse complement strand
CGCAGTTTATATCTACCTGAGTACCGATCTGCTGAAGGATCATTGCTGGATCCTGAATGTTCCAGGCCGGTCTTCCCCGGCCGATTTTGGTGTCCCAGTACGCGGAGCTGTCGGTCTGATGAGCCTGACCGTGCCAGAGAATGAAGTCTCCGCGATTCCATCTTTTGCCGATATACGTATCTTTCTTAAAGCGGACTTTGTGCTTGGGCCATTTACTCATATCTAGACCGAAAAGCTTTCCGAAATTTTTGAATTTAAGCGGATCGAAGTATACATCTCCCTCGTGCCAGTATGCCGTGCCTTTTTTTACCAGTTCTTGGATTATTTCCACCGCTTGATCTACGCTGGTTGATGAACGGGGTATTTCATCGGGAAGCAAGATCCCGAGAAGATCGGTTTCTCTAAAAAAGTGTTTTGCTACATCACTGGTGATTTTTTCGACTTTCTGACCCTTGAACTCGGCCTCAACAATTGCCTTATCCTCGACATCGGTGAAGTTGATTACCCTCTGCACTTCAAATCCCGTATATTTTAGATATCGAACCAGGACGTCTTCGTAAAGAAAGGTTCTGTAGTTCCCGATATGGGGTCGTCGATATGTAGATGGTCCGCAGGTGAAGATTTTCACCTTTCCGGGTTCCCGCGGCTTAAACGCCTGTATGCTTCGACTCATCGTGTTGTAGAGTTTCAAGAGATGTACTCCTCAGGGATTTGGTTTTCTATATAATAGCAAAACAAATCCCGCAACGTCAAAGTTATTGCATCGCAATGAACGGGATTTCTTGTCGATACGACAATTTATGCTTACAATAATAGCGACCACGGATGGAAAACATATGGTCGTGGGGAGTATTCATGCCCGGGAGCGGATCCGACGGACTGTTTGACAGCGATATACTGGAAGATACCGAGGATGATCTGCAGGAACCTGACATGTATCGGGTCCTGCTCCACAACGATCATTATACAACCATGGATTTTGTGGTGGAAGTTCTGCGGAAGGTTTTTCACAAACCCCTGCTGGAAGCGACCAAAATAATGATCGATGTGCATAGAAAAGGAGTCGGGATAGTTGGTTTATATACCTTCGATATCGCTCACACAAAGACAAAGCAGGTGCTCTCGATGGCGAAGAGTCGTGAGTTTCCCCTTAGGTGCACATTCGAGAAGGTATAAAGGCGGAAGGCCATGCAAATAAGCGAAGAAGTACAGAGTGTTATAAACGCGGCATACCAGGATGCAAAGCAGCGCAATCACGAATATCTCACTGCGGAGCATATTCTATATGCGGCGGTGTTTTTCGATCTGTCGCGTGAAATATTAACCGGCTGCGGCGCGGACCCGGATGAGATCAAGCAGAGGCTCGAAGAGCATTTGGAAAAGAACGTACCGGTTGTAAAGAACTCCGAGCCCATACAATCTCAAGGATTTGAGGAGGTTATCCAGCGCGCGTTAATGCATACCGAGGTATCGCAAAAGGAAACCGTGGATATCGGAGATGTACTTGTATCCATTTTAGATGAAGAAGAATCCTTTGGCGCGTATTTTCTGAAGAAAGCCGGAGTTACCCGATACAACCTGCTTCGCATTATTTCCCATGGCGGAATACTGCCGGGAAATGAATCTTCTGATGAGGAGAGCTTCGAGGAAGTCTTGCAGGAAGAAGACGGCAGC
>JABGPX010000648.1 GCA_018644745.1 Spirochaetales bacterium | reverse complement strand
AAGTAGGAAACACGGCGATTGAATCCGATAACCGCGTGGCCTTTCCCCCAGCTCAAGGCCCCGGCTGAGCGGCTCTCCCATGCATCGACCGCTGCCTCGGATATTCTTTCGATGAGAAGGTCGCCGTACTCCTCGCCGCTCATCACATCATCATCTAATTTCGGCGACGGACCCAGCAGATGCTCCGGCTGTTCGGGACCCGTGTGAGTATGGGTGGCGCTTATAACCAGCTTTCCCGGATCAAAATCGGGCAGCTTTTCACTCAGCGCTCTTGCACACCCGTTCCATACGAATTCGCTCACCGCAACGGCATCCAGGGATACGATAATCGCCTGCTCACTCCGGTCCTCACTCTCTAGCGCAAGAGCGGTCGTAGTCAGTGGATCGTGAACTGTATCGGTAATCCTGAGATGGAACTGTCCTCTTAATGATACTTTTCCGGCGGGAGTTACGTCACGGCTTCCCCAGCCAATCAGCAGTTTCTGTGCAGGTGCTTTCATCGATATATAACCCTTATGTTTCGAAAGTGATTTGATCGAGATTTGAAAATACCTTGCTGATAGCCTCGGCGGTTTTTTCCGCCACATCGGCCCCGTTTGGTGACCGTAGTGGTGTGGTCATCCCGAAATGGGTCTGACTATGTTTCTTGGCTATTGGGAAATTAGCCATGCTGTAATCCACTCCGTCACCGGCACCGTCAAAACTCCAGGGAGTGCCCTTTCCATATGCGTTTTTTGCTTTGAATACGGTCATTTCTGGAAGCGGATAGCTCTGCCACACTCCCACAGGAAGGCCCTCAGCCTGCAAGGCCTCCTTTATTTTATCACGCGCTGTCTCTTCGCCGCGTTTGCCGCTGTTGCCGCCGTCGCCGCCGATCGCATCAGTATCGACGCGGCATGTATAGTTGTACCAGTTGTGCAGAAATCCTTCAGGTTCAGTCGGCACAATCAGTCCGTTTAAATCCGCCAATAACCGGTTCATTATCGCGGCGTTTTCCCGCTGGTTGGCTAGATAGCTGTCCAGCTTTCCTAATTGAGCTCGACCGAATGCGGCGACCATATCACTTCCTCGGTACATCCATCCAAGGGCATAGGCATGATAGTCTCGATCCTCGAGAGGCGTTCTTGTTTCGCCAAAGCTCCAGAGTTGAGCCGCAAGGTCCTTTTTCTCTTCAGAATTGGTAACGAACATACCGCCTTCCCCCGAACAAAGGCATTTGTTCTGATTAAAGCTGAATGCGCCGCAATCTCCAAAGGTGCCGACTTTCCTCCCGTCAAAAAGTGCGCCATGGGCCTGACACGCATCTTCAATCACCCCAAGATGAAACTTCTCGGCGATCTCCATCACTCTTTTCATGTCAACCGCGAGTCCGTGTAGATGAACAACAACGATGGCCTTGGTCTTTGGGGTTATTGCGGCCTCTATTTTATCTAGATCCATATTCATGGTGGAAAAATCGATATCTACAAAAATCGGTACGGCATTATGATGCAATATGCATGTAGCGCTTGATGACCAGGAATATGCGGTAACTAAGACATGATCTCCAGCCCCGACGCCGCATGCGACGAGGCACATATGCAGGGCAGCGGTTCCGCTATTGGTGAAAATACCGTATCGATTCCCGTTCCAGCCCGCGAATTCTTCCTGAAAAGCCTCACAATTAGACCCGAAT
>JABGPX010000441.1 GCA_018644745.1 Spirochaetales bacterium | reverse complement strand
AATATTATGGAGAGCGACTATGAACTCTGCAAAGTCCTCTCCGACCGGTTTCCGGAAGCAATGGTGATACACGCGGATATGTCTGATGAGTACTTTTCCGAAGAAGAGCATTTTCAGGACTCTGACCTGGTAGTTGCTACGACGGATAATCAGGAACTAAACATCGTAAACGCGGTTTTCGCGAAGTCTCTCGGCGCAACAAGAACTATCGCCCTTGTGAACAAGAGCCACTATGTAAATATAGCCTCGAACCTGGGAATCGATGTGGTAATAAGCCCGGTTCAGAGCATGGTAAATACCATACTGAAATATGTAAATGACAGCAGCTCGCGGAGTGTTTACAATATTACCGGCGGAAATGTCGATCTTATCGAGTTATCAGTAGAAGAATCTTCGACGGTGGCAGGTACGCAAATCAAAGATCTAAAACTTCCCGCCAATTCCTTGATAGTCTCTCTCACAAGGGATGGCCAGAATATTGTACCGTTGGGTGACATCGGCATTGAGGCGGGGGATCTTGTGATCGTAATTGCCCGAAAAGAAAGTCTACCCAAAATCGTCGAAGTGTTTGGCGCATAGAGAATGCATGCAAGCTCAATAATACGGGTTCTTTCTCTTCTCCTATTCATCGTTTCTCTTTTTATGCTGTTTCCCATAATTTTCGCGCTTGTCTACCGAGAATCTAACACAGTCCGTTTTTTTCTCATTCCCATGGGTGGAACGGCTGGAATTTCTTATCTTGTTCTTATGCTCACCAGGAACGCACCGCGAATTTTGTCTATTCGAGATGGATTTCTCCTGGTTACACTGAGCTGGGTCTTTTCGGCTCTTATTGGAGCCCTCCCCCTCTATCTATCTGGCGCAATACCGTCGCTCGCCGACGCATATTTCGAAACTATGTCGGGATTCACTACAACGGGGGCATCAATTCTCACGGATATAGAGGCCCTGCCGAAAAGTATGCTTTTCTGGCGATCTCTCTCTCATTGGCTGGGAGGTATGGGCATAGTGGTACTTGCGGTCGCTGTGCTTCCTTTCCTTGGTATAGGCGCCTATCAGATGGTAAAAGCCGAAGCCCCGGGACCGACCCTCGATAAAATCGCGCCGAAAATGAGCCACACAGCCAAGATTCTATGGCGTACTTATATATTCATCACTGCTGCCGAGACAATTCTACTCATGATAGGAAAGATGAGTCTTTTCGATGCCCTCACCCACACATTCGGTACTGTCGCAACGGGCGGCTTTAGCCCGAAAGCCTTGAGCGTCGGTCATTATGATTCAGCATTCATTGATATCGTAATAACCACCTTCATGGTGATGGCAGGTATGAACTTTATACTTTATTACCGGGTTATTTCCGGAAAATTCCAGTCGGTACTGAAAAATCCCGAGCTTAGGGTGTACCTGGCCATATTTGCAGCGGCTACACTGCTTATCGCGATTGTGCTTTTCAGAACTACCTACCCGACATTCGGCAAGAGCCTGCGATTCGCTGGATTTCAAGCTGCCAGCATTATCACCACCACAGGATACGTTACAGCCGACTATGCCGTTTGGCCCTATTTTGCCCGCACTGTCCTTTTTATACTGATGTTCATCGGCGGGTGTTCAGGTTCCACCGGGGGCGGTATTAAGGTTATACGCATAATTACCATGGCGAAGCTGGTTATTCATGAGATGAAATATCTTGCCCATCCGCGCGGCGTCTTCAATTTGAAGATCGGCGGAGAAACTCTAAAAAAAGGTATCGTATACACTATCGCCGCGTTTTTCTTCCTCTATATTTTCATGCTGTTGATAACGACCGCGGTGGTTGCGTCCGCGGGCAACAGTATACTCACTTCATTTACTACCGCCTTAGCCACCCTTGGCAATATCGGCCCGGGATTCGGCAAGATAGGGCCTACCGGCAACTACGCGTTTTATCCTGATTATGCGAAGTGGTTTTTGAGTTTCGCCATGATGGTGGGACGGCTGGAACTCTATACCGTTCTGATCATCCTTACCCCAAGTTTCTGGAGAAGATAGATTCAACTCGCGTCTCTAAATTCAGGCAATCGTACGAAAGAACCACTATAATTTAGATATGAAAAAATATGTAATAGTAATCCTTTCCTCTATCTTTCTTATCGCCCTATGCAGTTCCTGCCTAATTATTCCCACAATCAGCGAGACTCACCTTGTTGATGACATCAGGGAAAAAACCTTTTCTATTACCGCGGGAGCGGAAGCTCCTCTCGGCGAACCCACGCTCGTACTGCCTGATGTGCTTTTTGAATATCTGAGCTACTCCCCGACAGATTGGTTTGAGTTTGGGCTGGCCGGACATTACGGTATCGGCTTAAGCGGTGTAGATTTCAAAATAGACTTCGTTAATATGTGGGACGATGAAAGCCCGTGGTCGGCAATGCTGATAGGCGGTGCCCTGGTTCCGCCCGGCGGAGGCGGAGGTTTCGTTGCCCACGCGGGAGCTGCGGTTAATTACCAGGTGAATAATTGGCTGGAGCTCTACGGGTGCGCAGCGACCAGTACTCTGTTCCTCGTGCCCGTATTCCATGTCGGGGTTTCGGTTTCGCCATTTAGATGGCTTTCATTAGCAGGCAATATAAAAGTAGTCTTGAACACTGTCGATACAAGCGGAGACAACCCACCCGCGGCGCTATTTTTCTCAATAGCGCCGAGCTTCAACTTCGGGCCCAAACCCGAGAAAGAGTAAGCCTTCGCTGTAACCCTCCTGCTTTCAGACCCCGGACGATTGCATCAGGCGTACCCAATAAGGAGAGTTGGTAAGCCGATGCAAGCAAGCTAGAGGTTCTGATAATAATGTGCAGAACATTCTGCTCTTTAACTGATTGAATGAATAGCTTATCATTCGGCACATCTTGATCTCTAGGAGCTTTTTCATGACGAAATCCACACTTTCGGTGCAGAGTTTCTGTTTTCGCAACTTCAAGGACAATAATGACACCGCCAAAAAAGTCGATCAAATCGGCCTGAAGGGAATTGAAATTTGCGGCATCCATTGCGATTTCAACAACATTCAGGATCACCGCACCTGCCTTGATACCTATGGGGACAACGGAATACGGGTTATTAGCATTGGAGTAAATAACCTATCTTCCAGAGAGGCCAATACGCCGATATTCGAGTTTGCCAAAACCGCGGATCTCAAGGCAATGAGCGTATCCTTCAACTTGGATCAAGATATTGAAGAGTCTCTTAAAACTGCAGATGAAATGGCCGAGGAATATGGAGTTAATCTGGGTATACACAATCACGGCGGCACTCATTGGCTGGGTAATAAAGATGCCTTGAATTGGGTATATGGAAAAACCAGTTCACGGATAGGTCTTTCGCTGGATACTGCCTGGGCCCTGGCCGCGAAAGCTGATCCCATCGACTTTATCAATAGCTTTAGTGACCGGCTGTATATTCTACATTTGAAAGATTTCATATTCGAGCGTGATGGCTCGCCGGAGGATGTGGTAGTCGGAACAGGTAATATTAATTTGGCGGAAATGCAGAATGCGCTTCTAAATTGCGGATTTCAAGGTGAAGCGGTAATTGAATATGAAGGAGATCCCGCCGATCCTGTCCCCGCACTAACAGAATGCGTGGCGAAGATTAAGACAGAGATGAATGAAATCTTTGCCGTATAAATCCGCGATAGTAGAAACCGGCACATTTTCAGTCGGGTGCAACTATTGGGCATCCCACGCGGGTACCGCAATGTGGTCGGATTGGCGGCCCGATGTTGTCGAAGAGGATCTAAAGCAGCTATCTCAGGAAGGTCTGTCCTACCTTCGAGTATTTCCGCTTTGGCCGGCTTTTCAGCCGCTGACACAGATCTACAGCGGTCGCGGCCGCCCAGAAGATCTACGCTTTGGAGAGCAATCGTTGCCTTCGACCGATGCCGGGGCTGCCGGGGTTTCTTCTGAGGCAATGGAAAAGTTCGGTTTTCTAGCGGATATAGCCGAAGAACACAACCTCAAGCTCGTTGTTGGATTAATCACAGGCTGGATGAGCGGCAGGCTGTTTGTGCCTCCAGCCTTTGAAAGGTTGAACGTGCTTGCAGACCCTATGGTCCGGCGCTGGCAGCTGCGGTTTGTCCGCTACTTTGTAAGTTCGATGAAAGATAAAAACGCCATTGACTGCTGGGATCTTGGCAACGAATGTAACTGCATGGCCGATATTGATTCCAGCGACCGGGCGTATGAATGGACCGCGGCAATAGCGGGAGCGATTCGGCAGGAAGACCAGGCGAGGCCGATAGTATCCGGTATGCACGGGCTGCTGCCGGAGAGTGAGAATGGGTGGCGAATTCAAGATCAGGGAGAGCTTACAGATATTCTCACTACTCACCCCTACCCGATATTTACGCCCTATTGTAATCAGGATCCGATCGATACTTTGAGAAACGGACTTCATGCCGTCGCGGAGTCTCGTATGTATTCGGATATCGGGGGCAAGCCGTGTTTCGCTGAGGAACTAGGCACCCTGGGACCACAAGTTTGCAGCGAGGCAACCGCGGCACGCTATCTGAATATGGCGCTCTTGTCGCTCTGGGCCCACGACTGCAGAGCTCTTTTCTGGTGGTGCGCGTACGACCAGGATCTACTTCGGAACTCGCCATATGACAAAAGCGCCTTTGAGCGGGAACTCGGGTTAATCAGATCAAATCGTGAGCCGAAGGCGACGATCCAGGTATTAGGCGGGTTTGCAAATCGGCTTAAAGAATGGGGCATTGATATACTCCCTCCATTTCGAACACAGGCGGTTTGCGTACTCACAGAAGGTCAAGATCAGTGGGCCGCGGCCTACTCGTGTTTTATCCTGGCAAAGCAGGCGGGTTTCGATCTCGAGTTTCAATATTGCGATCAGCAGCTTAAGGACGCCGGGTTATATATCATACCGTCGATATGCGATGCTCATAGTTTCAGCATAGATTTTTATACTAAGCTCATGAAACGGGTCCGCGAAGGAGCGTCCGCGTATTTTTCATATGACAATTGCTTTCTCTCCCATTTCGAGGAGAACTTTGGCCTGAGAGTGAAGTATCGATACACCGCCTCGGATCCTATCAACTTTGACTTCGCCGACAGCCGGTTATCTGTTAAGGCAAAGGTGCGGATAGATCTGGAACCCCGCGGTGCTGAAATACTCTCGAGCGAACCTGAGGGGAATCCGGTTTTTACACGATTCGACTTAGGCAAAGGCACTGCGTTCTTTCTTTCAGTTCCGCTGGAGCGATATTTAAGCGAAACTCCGGGCGTATTCTCAAGCGACAGCGCTATTCCTTTTAATAATATTTATAAAACCGCCGCTCGTGACGTCTTGCAACAAAGAGTCGCGGCGGTAGAAGATCCGATGATCGGCCTTACCGAACATTTCGTGAATGACCGGGAAGTATTAATCGTGGCGATAAATTACACACCTGATCAGAAAAGCGGAAAGCTGTCGCTGACTGAAGGCTGGATCCTGGATAAATCCTACGCGGATGTACTCGGTAACTGCATTTCTGTCGACAGGCAATATAAGATAGCTCCAAACGACGGGATAGTTTGCAGGCTCCTGTTGAAGGAAAAGTAATATTGATCGGGCGACCGCATAATGTTAACGATCATCGGCTTAATACGCGTTCGGTTCGGGTGAGCGGATTCGTAAAGCTGATATTCTGGGGATTAGATGATCATGTGGATCATCATCTCTATCCGATAGTGCCGTCTCGCCATCTGCCGAAACTGCACAAGATATTGGAAGATGGTCTGCCCTCGCCTAAGAATGTTATAGAGTGCTGGAGTGAGATGTTTGGCATCGCCTGCGAAAAAGAGGCGCATCCGAACCGCGAGTTCGTATCGACAGAATAGCTCAGAAACCCAAAGTCAGGTTACAGTTGCATGGTGAAGTGTACACCGATGCCGAGTAGAGGAACCCAGAAAAGACCGATATGCATCGAATCCGCGATCCGGTAATTATATTCAGCCGAATAGCCAAACGTGCGGTCGACCAGACCGCCATAAGCTGTTAAAGACGATTTGCCGAAATCGTAACCAACCAACCCCACAGCCAGGCCGCCGATTCCACCGTAATCTTCGCTCAGAGCGTAACCTGCAAAATTCCCAAGAGCAAATTGGAATCCGAAACCCGCCGCAGCACCAGCGAAAAGCGGCATCCCAATCAAGTCTTCCGCCTTTGCACGAGTCAGAATTATATACTTCGCGTAGGCGTCTACTTCTAAGTATTGAAGTGAATAGCTAGACGTGCCGAGGATGTCATTCCATTTGATATTCAGATATCCTGCTCCCGCCCCCGCATATAGATTGTCTATACCCGGAATCGCTATCTCGAATTTTACGCCTGCAGGCAATATCCCAACCGGAGCAAAAATGAGATGACCATACCCGATCGAGCCGCTTACCGTCATATTTGCGTCAGGCTCCGAAAGAGAAATCCACTCGAATCCGAATGCAGTCGATGCAGAAGCTATAAAAAGCAGCGCTGCCAGCGCGACTTGTTTTGTTTTTTTCATACCAACTCCTTTTGAAATAGGTTAACAAGCATTGAAGTATAATTGATTTCCTATCGGATTTCCATATCTCCTGCTAAAAGCCTTCGTTTTCCCCACGATATCAGGTCGGAGATATACCGACCCCGTCTCTAAATCAACCGTGTGTAGCTGATACCAAATCTGTTTTAGTGAAATCGTCTCCTTTGAATAGGAGTGGTTCACCTGTCTGTTTGGACAGCGCGTATGAGAAACAATCACCTAAATTTAAAGCGGCAGGATGCCGGCTCTTTCCGTACTGTGAGAATGCTTCCGACGCTATTCTCGCCTGCTCTTCATCAACGGAAGCTACAGTTATTCGTGAAAGTAGAATGAATGACTTGAGGTCACGCAGTCCCGCATGCCCGTTGCGGGACTCCACAACCATACTCGATTCAGCATAGCAAGCGGCAGAAATTTTTGCACCGGGTACCGATGAGATAAGCTCAATAAAGTGTTCCCGTTCCGGTTCATCCTTCAGGATGGCAATAACAGCTGAAGTATCAATTACCATTATCCGGGTAATCCATTTTCATTATATCCGAGAATCTCTTCTGCCGACCGGTTGTCAAGCACGGGAAGAGAAGCCGCATGCAAAGCAATTTCATTAAGATCCTGAATCAATCTAAATCTGGAATCATTCTCTTTAGCACGTTCTCTGTCTAGTGCTTGCTGAAGGACATCGGTCACCGTCTCCGTTAATGAGCGTCCGGTACGTTGTGCGAGTTCTTTGGCTAAGCGGTGTGCTTCCTCGCTTTTGATATTTAGCGGCACAATTCCTCCAGGAGGAAAATTTTCCTCCTCTATCAATACTAAAACGGGTTTTCCCTTATGTCAATTCTATTCACCACCATTCCTGCTCTCGGCCCATCCAGTAGGTGATGCAGAAAGAAGCGGGGATTTCGCTGCTGAGCACATCCCGCACATCCGACTGATCCGGATCCAATTGCTTGCCGTCCGGATCTATCTGCCAGCGCATCCTCTGGCCATCGATAACATCGAGCAGCCTGCCGGCCAGGGAAACCGCGTCGGGGGCTATTACCGGACAGAAAATTCCGGCGAGAGCGGAGGTTATCATGAAACGGGCGAGCGGTTCGGTCCAGCGTTTGCCGGATGTATGCGAAAGCCCGGGCTGTCCCAAGAACCACTGATCTCGGGGCAGGTGGGGAGTTTTCGGTGCCCGCCGCCATGCGCCGGTTCGGCTGTCGACAAAAAAGAAATAATACGGAAGCAGGTCCTCTCCCATCCCGATATCCCATGTGGACCACCAGGTTTCGATGGTTTGGGCTAGGTCCATTTCCGACACCAGATCCGGGTTTGCCTCGTGGGCAATCCACGCGGAGACCGCGGCAAACTTTGCGTGAATAGTTGTTTCCCAGCAGAGAAACTCTCCTGGTCTTCGTGCGTCGCCGGCTATCCGATTCGGTTCCCAATCATTCTCATCGCTATCCCTGAACTGGTTCATCCAATCATCGACTTTGGATTCTTTGGTCCAGCGCCCGAAATCGTACAGTCTCTCGGCTTCTTTCTGATAGGATTTATCTCCTGTAAGCCGATATGCGATCGACTGCATTGCCACGAAAATCGCATTATAAGCATGGTACTCGGTGGCACATGACCAGGTACGGTCGAGGTAGTACAACGTGTAGTTTGCGTTCTTCCAATAATCAGCAAACTGAACAAGCATCTGATCAATTTCGGAAAGGATCGGCGGCGGGGCGAACTCCCGGTAAAGCCATAAACCGAATACCGCATCAAGGTATTGATCCGGGCTGGTCTGATCGGAGAGCCGAAAACCGTAAGGCTTTCCCATCCACCCCGGCCTGCCGTCTGCTGCTCCAAACTGGTAGATCTGTCGAAGCGATCCAAACGCCCGCACTGCTTCCGCTTCGACTTCAGGTCCAGGCTCTGCTTTGAAGCGAAAAGCCTGGGCGGCCAGCCAGAGACCGGATGTGGTAATTGAGTTTTCGTTGTTCCGGTATTCCCAGGGACCTTCCGGCTTTATTCGCCAGCCCGAGAAATCGAAAGAGGTTACGCCGTCGAAGTCGCCCGGCTCGAACGGCCGAATTATACCGGTTTCAATTTTCTGCATCGAGTAAAAAATGCCGCTTGGATGATTGTGTATTAAGGGATAGCTGCTGCCGATGACTTCAGCCTTTTCGCGCTTGCTCAAACCGTCCAGCCTTAATAACGGGTGCATTCAATCCTCCAGAAAATTATCCGCAGAACTCCCGCCACGTTTCAATGAGGGCGAGATTGAGCGCGATATTTTTTATGCCCTGTTCTTTTGTTTTACCATTCCCGACTGCTCCCCCGGTTGTCTTTAAGCTGAACCCGCCTCCGGGCGCGCCCGCTGCAAGAGCAGCCATAGTAAGTTCGCGCACCTCACCGGGTCCGATTTGGTCAAAGTAAAATGCCTGGCTCGGCACGTTGCCGGACAGCAGCATTCTGCCGGAGACCTGCTGTTTGGCTTCCTCGAGCACATTGTCTCCGTACGGCGCCGGTTCGAGAGGTTCTACCGCGTCGATTCCCATGTCAGCAAATAATTCAAGGTAACCGCCGCTGTTGCCGTGGCAATGGGCCCTATGCCTGGCTCCGATTGTGTGTATTGAGTCATTCACCATCTTGTCATAGGGAAAAACAAGCTTGTCGAAATGATATTTGCCCATCCAAGGCGGTGTAAGCATCTCCAGGGCATATGTCATAAAGACGGGAGGATCCGCAAGAAGCGTATTCCCAATCGATAAAATCGATTCGGAAACTTGAGTATTGCTATTCTCCAGAAACTTTCTGGTGAGCGCCTCTTCCTCAAGCATCCAGGCGTACACCTCTTCCATTTTGCTGTATCTTACCAAGACTCCCAGCGGATGGAGCAAGCCGGTGCTCACTAATCCTCTGTTACCAACCTCGATACAGCCTTCGTTATACTCTTCAAGATGAAACGGGCGGATAGTCCTGTCAGCTTCGGCAATCAGTCTGAAATCGTCCACTGTATCGATAAACCGCTTTTCCCAGAAATAGTCACCTTTGTCCATCTCATCGCTGTTATGCCTGGTAATCGCGGTAAAATCTCCAACTGGAGTCGAGTGGGTGCGTTGCATCCGTGTATATATGCCCGGAACCTCTTCGATAATTTCTTCGGAATAGTCAGAGTCCAGGCCGAGGAAACCCCAGTCAAACCCGGTAACTCCCCGGAAGTTGTCCGCCTCGTTCTTCTCAAAATCACTGATCTCATCGGCACCCGGCAGGCCCGTCGCGGATGCATACAGATATATCTCGATAGGGATCCTGTCAGGCTCCTCAAAATTCCAGTTTTTCAGCATTCTGCTTTTTGAATCCATGACTTCCTCCAGCTTCTATCAGTCCGCTACAACAAATGTCGGCCGATCTCTATAATCTGCTCACCCGCGCCCCGACCGGATCGATGCATAAAACTCGGG